>JAAZVR010000036.1 GCA_018623305.1 Thiotrichales bacterium
TGCGGGCTTTTTTATTGCCTGGAAGGTGCTCGAATGCCCATCAGCCCAAGAGGGCTGATTGTTTAAGCGGATTGGATGTGTTTCTTAAGAAACCTGTCTGCAATGAATGCGCCCATTGGAATAAGAGCACCGATGAATAACCCAAGGCCTAACTTCACAGGTAGGTTTTTATTGATGATGTTTAGAACAATTAAGTAGCTCATTGATAGAAACAACACATCATGTGTCGTTTCCATGTAAGTGGCTTGTATCTCTTAATGTTGCTTCTAGATTAAATAGAGTGTTGCTAAGCCTAGAAAAGCCATAAAGCCTATCACGTCTGTAACAGTTGTTAAAACGACGCCGCCTGCGAGAGCGGGGTCGATATTCATCTTGTGTAAAACTAATGGAATCACTGCTCCAGACATTGCGGCAAATATTAAATTTATCAAGATAGCGAAGCCGATGACTACGGCCAATCCAACTTGTTCAAACCATAAATAAGAAATAAGCGCAATAATGACAGCCCAGATTCCTCCATTTAAAAGTCCTATCAGCAATTCTTTATTAAATAACCAGCGTGTATTATTTTTGCCCAGTTGTCCTAAAGCAATACTTCTGATAACAATCGTGAGGGTCTGACTGCCGGCAATACCGCCCATGCTGGCAACAACAGGCATAAGTACAGCGAGTGCAACCATTTGCTCTATTGTCGCATCGAACAGGCCTATAACCCACGCAGCGAGAAAAGCAGTTATTAAATTAATTCCAAGCCAAACCGATCTACGCTGAGTACTTTTGATGACCGGCGCAAAGGTGTCTGTTTCTTCATCTAGACCTGCCATACTCATGAAGGAGTGTGCACCTTCTTCACGGATGATATCAATGACGTCATCGACTGTAATGCGACCTAATAATTTTTGGTTGTAATCTACAACAGGTGCTGAAACCAGATCTAATTTCTCAAAGAGTGTTGCAACTTCAGCTACGGCTGTATCAGCAGGAATGCTAGGTGTGTCAATTTTTAAAATGCTTGATACGCTTTGGTCTGGGTCTGTAACAATTAAATCATTGATAAAAATACTGCCCTGGTAATTGCCGTCGCGATCTAGGACAAATATCTGGTCTGTGGTATGGGGTAGATTCCCCAGTTTGCGCATATAGCGTAAAACGACATCGATAGAAACATCTTCTCTGATGGTTACAGCATCCAAATCCATAACCCCGCCGGCAACGTCTTCAGGGTATGACAGAACAGACTCTAGGCGTTTTCGACGATCTGTATCAAGAGAAAGGATAATTTCCTCAGCTCGCTGAGGTAAGTCTTGAATAAGGTCAGCTAGATCATCTGTAGGTAGTGATTCGGTTACTGCAACAATTTCATGCGTTTCAATAGTATCTAGGAGGTTCTTTCGTGTCTCTTCATTTAGGTAGCTTAAAACTTCACCTTGAACTTCAGGATCAATTAATCCCCAGATCTTTTCACGTTGTTTTGTTGGGCTAGAACCAATGATAAGAGCGATATCGGTTGGATGAAGTGCATCTAATTTATTACGAGCAGCGGAAAAATCCTCGTTTTGTAAGTCACCGAAAATGTCATGAAAGGTTAATTCATTTGTGAAGGTGTTTGATTCCACGATAGGCCTCCGCAGCCAATAAAAAAGGGGTTTAAAAAACCCCTTTATCATATCAAAAAAACTTAATTTTAATTAACTGCGGTGATCTTTAAGTTTTTCTTTATGTTTACGAATTTGTGCATCCAATTTAGTGGCCATCTGATCGATCGCTGCATACATATCAGATTGAGTGCTGTCCGCAAAAAGATCGGCACCTGAAACATGAACGGTAGCTTCAGCTGTTTGGCGCTCTTTCTCTACTTTAAGGATAACGTGCGCATTTGTAACGTGATCGAAATGCGTCTCAAGTTTTTTCATTTTGCTTTGAGTATGCTCTTTCAGTGCTTCAGTAAGCTCAATATTTTGACCTGTGATATTTAATTGCATACCTTTCTCCTTTATTGTTCTATTGGCATATCGCCCAATTGCATTATACAAAAACGAGTATTTTTTAGGTTTTAAATTCGTGGCCTAGATAGCGATTACGAACATCAGGATGATTTGATATGCTCACAGGATCACCTTTGGCAATGATGTGTCCATCACTTAAAACGTACACTTGAGTACAGACACTTAAGGTTTCTCGTACATTATGATCGGTAATAAGAACACCCAGTCCACGCTCAGCTAGATGTTGAATGATATTTTTAATGTCCACAACTGAAATTGGGTCGACACCTGCAAAGGGCTCATCAAGAAGAATGAATTGCGGGTCTGTTGCAAGTGCTCGGGCAATTTCTGCTCGACGGCGTTCACCACCTGAAAGGCTTTGTCCCAAAGATTTACGAATGTGAGAAATATGGAACTCTTGCAATAAAGACTCTAGTTTGTCATTTTGCTCTGTTTTTGAGAGTTTTGTGTGTTCTAGGACGGCGAGAATGTTGTCTTCAACACTGAGTTTTCTGAAGATTGACGGCTCTTGAGGAAGATATCCAAGGCCCATTTGCGCACGTTTGTGCATAGGGAGTTGTCCGATACTTTTACCATTCAGTTTTATATCGCCTTTGTCATGCTTTACTAGGCCAGTCATCATGTAAAAGGATGTGGTCTTACCTGCGCCATTGGGGCCAAGTAAGCCCACAATTTCTCCATTTTTTACTTCAATGCTGACATCGTCAACAACTGTTTTACTCTTGTAGCGTTTTGCGATTTGGTGAGCAGATAGCGTATTCATTTTGAGGTAGGTTGAAATGTTGTTTTGATTCTTTTTTGAGTGGTGTTACTCAAAGCTTCAATTTTTTCTGTCTTCAGATTTGCCTTAATGTGAGCACCTGATATGGTTGACTCTTGCTGTGACAACTTAGCTTGACCGATTAATTCTGCTCTTTCATCATCAGGGAAATATAAAACCTTATCGGCAAACCCTTCTGTGAGTTGATTGTTTTGCTTTGAATGAAATTTCGTCTGATTTCCCTGGGCAACCATTTTTTGTATTTGGTTGTTTTTGTCAAAATACACATCAACCGTATCTGCCCAAAGGGTTATTTCTTCATCTTTAACAATAACGTTCCCTGTGTATGTGCTTAATCCTTGAGTTTTGTTGGCCAACAAATGCTCGGCTTCAATAGTAACCTCATTCGCAGAGGCCTTGCCTGTAAGGCTCATAATCAGGAGGGGCATTAAAACCAAGTGCAAAATTTTATTCAGAGTGTTTAAAGTAGCCTTTGACATTTTTTTTGAGTTCCATAGTGTCCGTTGCTAAGTTTAGCGTCATTCCTGTCGCTGTTTGAATGTGATTTGTTTCATAAGCCTTAATAAATGCATCAGTAGATGCAATTTTCTTTGCTGAGTCGTAGTCTAGCACTTCAGTTTTAAAGTGAACGGGTGCCTTGCCTACAGGCGAATGTATTGCATGAACACCTTTCTTTAATGTGAGTAGGTTGCCTTTGTTTTGCCCCTCTTGGGCTGTGAGAGTGAGGCGATTTAAACCTGATTCAGTTTGTATTAGGCTTGGCTCCGTCAGCATTACAGGGGCGTGTTCATGTTCTTGAGAAAGGCGAGTGGCTTGAATGCGCTCAATATTTGAGCCCTGAGTTTTTATAAGATCAATATTTGACGCAATGAATGCATTTTTAGCTGGGCTTTCTTTTGCAACTTGCTCTTCGGGTTGGAGCAGGTACCAAGCTAAAATGATGGTAGAACACAGAGTCAGAACGACTTTAATCATCGTAAATAAGATTGATGTAATGTGTCGAGAAGATTTTGCGCATCCAGCAAAGTGTCACAGAATTCACGAACTGCGCCTTCACCACCTTTTTTTGTTAATACCCATTTGGCTTGAGATTTCACAAATTCAACTGCATCACCGACAGCAACAGGCATACCTACCTGTGACATGACTGGGAGGTCAATAATGTCATCGCCAACATATGCAACCTCATTAGGTTGAATACTTAATTTTTTCAGTAGATCTTCGTATGCTTCTGCCTTATCGGATTGCCCTTGATAAAAATGGGTAATACCTAGGTTTTCCATACGATACTTGACGACATTCGAAGAGCGTGCTGTGATGATAGCTACCTCGATTCCTGAGGACATTAACATTTTCATTCCATGGCCATCTTTTGCGTTGAAGGCCTTGTATTCCTGGCCGTCATCTCCAAAGTACAGCTGTCCGTTTGTTAGGACGCCGTCGACATCGAAAATTGCCAAACGAATTTTTTTCAATGAATCGTTCATAATGTTTGAGCTCCTAAAAGGCCTAAGTAGCTAACATAACTTCCGAAGAAGACTACGCCATGCCAGCGCTTTATTTTGCTATTTTGCCCTAATTTAAAGGAGAACAAAATCAAGAATGCGGTCATTGCGAGCATCACCCAATAATCTCGGTTAAAGATTTCAGGCGTTAGGGCTGTAGGACTCAGTAGTGCAGGAATGGATAAAACCGCCAAAATATTAAATAAATTAGAACCCAACAAATTACCAATCGTAAGATCATCTTCTTTTTTCAATGTTGCTGAAATTGCAGCGGCCAACTCAGGCAGGCTCGTGCCAATGGCAACAATGGTTAGGCCGATAATGACTTCAGAAACACCTGCCCATGTTGCAACCTCAACTGCGCCCCAGACCAGCATTCGAGCACTGATAATAAGAATAACAAGGCCTATCAACATCATTAGAATGGCTTTGCCTTTGGTGAGTTCTTGGTCAATGACTTCCTCAACTTCACTTTCTAATGGGTCTGCCTGAGTTGATTCTTGCGTTTGTTTTTGATTTGCGTATGTTAGGTAACCTAAAACGACGACCAGGGCACAGGCTAAAATAACACCATCCATGAAAGATAGATGTAAATCCATTAGAAGCAAGCCTGACAAAACCGTGATGGCTAGAACAATCGGCATCTCACGCTTAATTGTGGATGATTGCACAACCAGTGGGGCAATTAAGGCTGTGATGCCTAAAACAAGGCCAATATTTGCAATGTTAGAACCCAGAACGTTTCCGACAGCTAATTCAGGTGTGCCTTCAATTGCGGCAATCGCTGAGACTACCATTTCCGGTGCAGATGTGCCGAAACCTAAAACAAATATACCAATGAGTAGAGTGGAAACACCGAAGAGAGAGGCTGTTGCTGATGCGCCGTCAATAAAAGTGTCTGCGCTCCATATGAGCAGGACCAAGCCGACGATAATAGCGCCAATGGGAAGTAAAAGTTCGAACATAGAGATGTTAGTTATCGTTTAAATTTGGTCTATAATTATAGACTATTTTGAAGTCATAAATGGATTTTATGTGTCTATATTAATTCCAGTGGTTTATGGGTGGGAGCATCCTTCATGGAACACTCAGTATTACCCTGAAGATCTTCCAGCAGAATGGAAATTTGGATATTTTGCCAACGAGCACATGGGGGTTATCGTTCCCAGAGAGGTTTGGCAAAACGAAGACTGGGCAGTCATCGATGAGTGGTTTGAAGACGCGCATGACAATTTTGCTTGGGTTATTGAGTTTGATGGAAGTGTTCAAGATCAGATTGCTCTGCATGAAGTTTTTTCAAATTACTGGGATGCTATCGATGCTTTGTACTGTGCTGTTCCAAGTTCGATCAGTGAATTTGAAGGAAAGCCCATTGTGAGTGAATCTCATGAACAATCAACCTCAGCAGAATTGATTGTTTCTGATGCTCAAACTCCCAAAGAATGGGGGAATGTTTTAAAAGAAGCGGCTCAAATTAATGCTTCTCAGGTGCTTATTTGGGTTAAGCATGCCGAACAAAAACCGCAAGTTTTACAGGATGTTCAGACCTTGGTGGGTTTTTTATGAATGCAATTGAGTTAAAACACGTTTCTTTCAATCGGGGAAATCGCGTCATTTTTAAAGATGTGACAATGCAAATTCCTCAAGGAAAAGTGACTGCTATTCTAGGGCCAAGTGGGACTGGTAAAACAACGTTGCTCAAACTTATGACGGGGCAAGAAGTGCCATTGAGTGGCGAAGTTAAAGTTTTAAATACGTCTGTTCCAAATTTAAAGACTAAAGCGTTGTTGGCTTTGCGTCGTAAGATGGGGTTTCTGTTTCAAAGCGGTGCCTTATTGACGGACTTGAATGTATTTGAAAATGTGGCTTTTCCATTAAGAGAGCAGACTCAGTTAAGTGAGGGATTGATACAAAATTTAGTGGCAATGAAATTGCAGGCTGTTGGTTTAAGAAACGCTGCGAAATTGATGCCATCAGAGCTTTCTGGCGGTATGGCCCGTCGAGTGGCCTTGGCTCGCGCAATTGCCCTAGAACCAGAAATCATCATGTATGATGAACCTTTTACCGGCCAAGATCCTATTTCAATGGGGGTTTTGGTGAAATTGATTCGTGAGTTGACCGACTCGATGGGTTTAACTTCGGTTGTGGTTTCCCATGATGTGGCTGAGGTACTCTCTATTGCCGATCATGTTGTTATTTTGTCCGATGGGTGTGTGATTGCTCAAGGTACTCCAGCAGAGTTAGAGGCCTCAGGGTCGGACTGGGTGAAACAGTTTTTGCATGGCAATCCGGACGGTCCTGTACCGTTTCATATGCCTGGACAACATTATTCTGAGGATTTAGTTGCGCAATGATAAAACTTATTGAAAGAATAGGTCGCTCAACAATAGCGATGACAGAGTCGCTCGGTCGAGCGAGTTTGTTTTTATGGATGATCTTAGTCGGTTTGAACACGTTTGTTGCTCGTGTTTCTGATGTGACTAGACAGCTATTTAATACAGGTGTTTTGTCGCTGCCGATTATTATGGTTTCTGGCTTGTTTGTGGGTATGGTGCTGGCTTTGCAGGGTTATAACACGCTCAAGGATTTTGGTGCTGAGGATGCGTTGGGGGTGATGGTTGCCTTGTCAATGGTTCGGGAATTGGGGCCGGTTGTGGCAGCGCTGCTTTTTGCAGGGCGTGCAGGGTCGTCGTTAACTGCAGAAATTGGTTTGATGAAAACTACAGAGCAGTTATCTGCTCTAGAGATGATGGCTGTTAATCCAGTTCATCGAGTTGTAATGCCTCGTTTTGTTGCTGCGATTGTGGCTTTACCGTTATTAACGCTAATTTTTATGTCGATTGGCATGTTGGGAGCTCATTTAGTGGGTGTGGTTTGGCTTGGTGTCGATGCGGGTGCTTTTTGGGGACAGATTGAGCGAAGCGTGGATTGGCATGAAGATATTCTCAATGGAATGTTGAAATCTATTGCTTTTGCCTTTGCTGTTGCATGGATCGCTCTATATCAGGGCTATGAATCTATCCCTACATCTGAAGGGGTTGGGCGTTCGACGACACGAACGGTTGTTCAGGCCTCTTTATGGATTTTAGGTCTGGATTTTGTTTTAACTGCTTTAATGTTTAACTAAGGAAATAGAATGAATCGAAATTCTCGAATGGTCGAAATGAGCGTGGGCTTTTTCGTATTGCTGGCAATCGCATCGTTATTTTTTATGGCATTGAATGTGTCTAATTTTAAGTCGCAGTCAATGAATTCGCCTTATGTGGTTCATGCGCAATTTGACCAGATTGGCGGTTTGAAAGTTCGTTCTCCAGTTACGATGAGCGGTGTGACTGTGGGTCGTGTGACAGATATCTCTCTAGACTCAACGACTTTTCGCGCAACGGTTAGTATGGAGATCGATGGGCAGTACAACGCGATTCCTTTGGATTCATCAGCGAGTATATTGACATCTGGTTTGTTGGGCGAACAATACATAGGCCTTATGCCAGGTGGTGACATGGACGTACTGCAGTCAGGAGATTACATTGAGCTGACTCAATCTGCATTGGTACTTGAAGATTTAATTGGCCAATTTTTATTAAGCCAGGGTGAGAAATAATGAAACTTAAAATGGTGTTTGGAGTGTTGATGATGGCGACCTCCATCAACGTGTTTGCAGCAACTGCGCTGGAAACAATGAAACAAGCAACGGATCAATTGTTGAGTGATTTTTATCAACATGAAGAGATTTATCGCAAGGACGAAAACGCTTATCGAAAAATGGTTGAAGAACGAGTGGCGGTCCACTTTGATTTTTTGATGATGAGTCGATATGTATTGGCTCGTCATTGGCGCTTGGCTTCTGACGAGCAAAAAATTGCCTTTGCTCGAGCTTTTAAAGAAATTCTTGTTCAATCATACTCAAATGCATTGTTTGAATTTAAAGGCCGCGAGATTCTTTTTTTAGGTGAACGAGCTGGGCGCCGTGACACTGATGTCAGTATTCAGACCCAGATTAAAGATGTTGCATCCGGTAAGTCTCTTGATATTGAATATCGAGCGTTTAAAACTCAAGATAATTGGAAGGTAGTCGATGTGAAAGTGGAAGGAATTAGCTTATTGCTGAATTACAGAAAGGCCTATGACCTAAAGTTAAGACGAATTTCTCTTGATCAATTGATTGAGGATATGAAAGGTTTATGAACTGTCAAATTCATCCGGCTGAGCAGAGAGTTGAATTACAAGGTGATGTCACTATGAAATCCGTGCGTGCAATTCCTAAATTGCCCTGCTCTGAAGGGGAGTGTTGGTTTGTTGATTTGAGTCAAATTCAAACTTCTGATAGCGTTTTATTGGCTTTGCTGTGTGGTTTTGAACGTCAGTGTGCTGATGTTGGGAGTGAGTTAAAAGTGGTGGACATGCCGGAAAGGATGGTGAACTTGACGGGTTTGTATGGCTTAAAAGAAAGGCTTGGCGTATGACGGCGGCAATTTCTATCAAATGTGTAAGCAAGTCATATGGCTCCAATCAGGCCGTGAAAAATCTCGATTTAGACATTGAGCAGGGACA
>JAAZVR010000001.1 GCA_018623305.1 Thiotrichales bacterium
ATTGCCAACTACTTCGGCCGTATCGTAGAAGAAGGCGCAACATTCGACGCACCTGCAAACTTCTCTCGCACATTCAACGCGCAATTCTCGAAAGCACAAGATATGCGTTACGGCGAAAACCCGCATCAGAACGCGGCCTTCTACGTGGACACAAATGCTACTGAAGCTTCAGTTGCAACGTCAAACCAGTTGCAGGGTAAAGAATTGTCTTACAACAACATCGCCGATACAGACGCAGCGTTGGAGTGTGTTAAAACATTCGAAAAACCAGCGTGTGTGATCGTTAAACACGCAAACCCTTGTGGTGTTGCGGTGTCTTTGGATGGCATTGAAAAAGCCTATGATTTGGCTTTCGAAACAGATCCTGAATCAGCATTCGGCGGCATCATCGCATTCAACCGTGCATTAGACAAAGACACAATGACGAAAATCATCGAGCGTCAGTTCGTTGAAGTCATCATCGCGCCAAGCATTGATGCAGACGCAATCAAAGCAGCGGAAGCAAAACCAAACGTGCGCGTACTTGAGTGTGGTGAATTGCCAGCCGCGGGCGAGCGTACGGTTCAGTTGGATTACAAACGTGTCAACGGCGGCCTATTGGTTCAAGACGCTGACATGGGCATGATTACTGCGGACGACTTAAAAACGGTCACAGATCGCGCACCAACAGAAGCGGAAATGAACGACTTGATCTTCGCTTGGAAAGTCGCAAAATACGTGAAATCAAACGCAATTGTTTATGCGAAAGACCGTCAAACTGTAGGCGTGGGCGCTGGCCAAATGAGCCGCGTAAACTCTGCTCGTATTGCAGGCATTAAAGCGGAACACGCAGGTCTACAAGTGGAGGGTGCTGTCATGGCATCGGATGCCTTCTTCCCATTCCGTGACGGCATTGATAATGCGGCAGCGGCAGGCATTAAGTGCATCATCCAGCCAGGCGGTTCAATGCGCGATCAAGAAGTTATTGATGCGGCGAACGAGCACGGCATTGCGATGGTCTTCACAGGCATGCGCCACTTCCGTCATTAATTAGAACTCTCGTCTGATTGACCCAAAACCCGCCTTGCGCGGGTTTTTTATTGCCCAATAAAAACTTTCTTAGTTGACCTAAAACCTTCTCGGTGATGTGGTGACTTGTCATTAATAATTGAAGACTCTGTGGCACGTATTGAGGACGGTACTCATTTGGTCTCTGAATCCGAACATTCATTGACGCAAATCAATACCGAAATCAAGAAAGTCAGCGACATCATCGCGGACGATTTCAGCGGCATCTGCCGACTCAATGAGCCAGCAAGTTCAAGAAATGAAGGCTTTGATTAGTTACTTTAAAATCAACAAATAATGCTAAAATCTCGCCCAAATATTTGAATCGATTTGGGAGAGATTTAACGCATGAATATTCTAGTCATCGGTAACGGCGGTCGTGAGCACGCACTTGCATGGAAAGCGGCTCAGTCGCCAAAAGCAGATAAAGTTTTTGTAGCACCTGGAAACCCCGGTTCTGCCAACGAAGACAAAATCGAAAATGTAAACATCGCTGTTGATGACCTAGATGCTCTCGTTGCTTTCGCCAAAAACAACTCAATCGACCTAACGATTGTTGGACCAGAGGCACCATTAGTTTTGGGCGTTGTTAATGCATTCCAAGCAGCAGGCCTTAAAATCTTCGGCCCATCTAAAGATGCGGCTCAATTGGAAGGTTCAAAAGCATTCTCTAAAGATTTCCTTGCGAAACACAATATCCCAACAGCGGAATACCAAAACTTCAAAGAAATCGACCCGGCTTTGGCCTACATCGATGAAAAAGGCGCACCTATTGTGGTTAAAGCGGACGGCCTTGCAGCAGGTAAAGGCGTGATCGTCGCTCAAACCGTTGAAGAAGCGAAAGATGCGGTGAAAGATATGTTGGCTGGCAACGCCTTTGGTTCTGCCGGTTCTCGCGTTGTTATCGAAGAATTCTTAGCAGGCGAAGAAGCCAGCTTCATCGTAATGGCGGATGGCGATAACATCCTGCCAATGGCGTCTTCTCAAGACCATAAAGCGCGTGATAATGGCGACACAGGTCCAAACACAGGCGGCATGGGGGCTTATTCTCCAGCACCTGTTGTAACGCCTGAAATGCACGATCGCATTATGGACACAGTCATTCGCCCAACGATTGATGGCATGAAAGCTGACGGCTTACCTTACACAGGTTTCTTATACGCAGGTGTTATGATTGACTCTAACGGCACGCCAAAAGTATTGGAATTTAACTGCCGATTCGGTGACCCGGAAACACAACCGATTATGATGCGTTTGAAGTCTGATTTAGTGGAGCATTGTTTAGCCGCGATTGAAGGCCAATTAGATACCCAAACAACGGATTGGGATGAGCGTTGCGCTCTAGGCGTTGTGATGGCAGCGGGCGGCTACCCATTCGATTACAACAAAGGCGATGTGATTAACGGCCTATTCACTGCAGAAGACGATTTAAAAGTCTTCCAAGCGGGTACTTCAACGAATGACGCAGGTGATACAACCACTTCAGGCGGTCGTGTTTTATGTGTGACAGCCTTGGGTTCTTCGGTGACTGAAGCGCAAAAACGTGCTTATGAAGGCGTAAAACGCATCGACTGGAAAGACGTATATTTCCGTACAGACATTGGCCACCGTGCCATTGCTCGAGAGGCTTAATCACTGAATGAAGCACCTTGCGCATCATTTTCTTGTAGCCCTGCCTATGGTGGATGACGAGAATTTTCGTCAATCCGTCACCTACATCGTTGAGCATTCAACCGATGGCACTATGGGCATTGTCATTAACCGTCCGATTGAAGGTTATCATTTAACGGATTTAGCAGAGCAATTTGCTGAATCCGAAAACCCAAAGCATTTTGATGAAACACCTTTGCTGAATGGCGGCCCGATTGATAACGATCGCGGATTCATTTTGCATAATGACTCGAGTATTTGGGATTCCACTTTGCAAAGCCACGATGGCATTTCACTCACCACGTCGAAAGATTTTTTATCCGCGTTATTTGACGGCAAAATCGACACACCGAATTTAGTTGCTTTAGGCTATGCGGGTTGGGAGCGCGGTCAGCTGGAGCAAGAAATCTCAGAAGGTAATTGGTTACTGTTACCCGCCAGTGATGATTTGATTTTTGATGTGCCTGTCGAGCATCGTTACACTGAAGCACTTCGTCGTTTAGGTGTGGATGCCGGTCGATTAACACCGGATATTGGGCACGCTTAATGAATCAGCGTTTATTAGGGTTTGATTTTGGCTTGCAACGCATTGGTGTGGCGGTCGGTCAAACCCTGACTCAAACCGCCACCGCTCTTGAAATTGTCGCTTGCAATAGTGGCAAACCCGATTGGGCGCACATTGAGCGCATTATTCAAGAGTGGCAACCCGATGCTTTTGTTGTCGGCTATCCACTCAATATGGATGGCACAGCACAAGAAATGACACGCGCTTGCGAACGTTTTGGCAATCGCCTTCAGGGGCGATTCAATCTACCCGTTCATTTGCAAGATGAACGATTAAGCTCTCAACAAGCCGAAGCGAAAGCAAAATTTCGCTACAATCCAAATAAGAAAAAGCAGTTTGTCGATGACGTCGCCGCACAGGTGATTCTCGAACGCTGGCTCCAACAACCTTCACACATCGAGTAAGCACATGATTAGAAACGTACTTCAACTCAATGCTGAAAAACAGCTTAAACACTTTCTCAGCATGGAAGGCCTTAAACGCCACCACTTAATTGAAATCCTCGACACCGCGGATTTTTTTATGGATTACGAACGCAATCGCGTCAAAAAAGTCCCGTTGCTGAAAGACCAGACGATTGTGAATTTGTTCTTTGAGCCGAGCACTCGAACCCGCATGACATTTGAGCAAGCCGCCAAAAGCCTAGGTGCCAATGTGATGAATCTCAACATCAGCACCTCATCGGCGAAAAAAGGCGAAACGCTGTTAGATACCTTGCACAACATCGAAGCAATGGGTGCGGATATGTTTGTCGTCCGCCACCAAGAAAGCGGTGCAGCACATTTCATCGCGCAACATACCGCGCCCGGTATTCCTGTGTTGAATGCCGGTGATGGTCGTCATTCTCACCCAACTCAAGGCATGTTGGATATGATGACGATTCGTCATTTCAAAAAGGAATTTGGTCCGCTGAAAGTTGCGATTGTCGGCGACATTATGCACTCGCGTGTCGCTCGCTCTCAGATTCACGCATTAACCACTTTGGAAGTCACTGAAGTGCGCGTAGTCGGTCCACAAACCTTACTGCCGAGCGAAGTTGAGAAACTCGGCGTACACGTCCACCACGATTTGAAATCAGGCTTGGACGATGTGGATGTGGTGATTATGTTGCGTTTGCAAAATGAGCGCATGGACGGCGCATTAATCCCGAGTGAGCGTGAGTATTTCAAACTGTACGGCTTGACTGAAGAAACCTTGAAGTACGCAAAAGACGATGCGATTGTGATGCACCCAGGTCCTATCAACCGTGGTGTGGAAATGGATTCACCTGTGGTGGATGGCGATCGTTCGGTTATTTTGCAACAGGTCACATTTGGGATTGCCGTTCGAATGGCGGTCATGTGTTTAGTGATGGGCGTTCGCCCACTGGAGATGAATCATGAGTAATCGAGTTCATAAACGCACAGAAATTCGCGGTGGTCGCGTCATCGACCCCGCTAATGGCATTGATCGCATCACTTCTCTGTTCTTCGAAAATGGCTTGATTGTTGCGCTGGATAATGCACCCGCAGGTTTTGAAGCAGAAGAAGTCATTGATGCGACTGGGCAAGTCGTTTGCCCTGGCTTGGTCGATTTACAAGCCCGTATGCGCGAGCCTGGACACGAATACATTGCAACCATTGCCAGTGAAACCCAAGCCGCAACGAAAGGCGGGATTACTTGCTTACTTAGCCCACCTGATACCGACCCTATCATTGATAACGTCGCATCGGCTGAACTGATTATCAACCGTGCGAAAAAAGCAGATTTAGCTCGCTTCTTACCGACGGGCGCTTTGACGAAAAAACTCAAAGGCGAATACATCAGCGAAATGGCTTCATTACGCGAAGCGGGTTGTGTGGCGATGAGCAATGGTGACCAACCTGTGATGAATACACTGACGATGAAACGCGCCTTGCAATATGCGGCTACGCACGATATTCCTGTCATTATTCGTCCTGTCGATCCGTTTTTAGCGGCAGGCGGTTGCGCGCATGAAGGCGAAGTAGCAGACCGATTAGGCCTTAATGGCATCCTAGATGCTGCGGAAACCATCGCGCTCGCGCGTGATTTAATGTTGGTTGAAGAAACGGGCGTTCAAGCGCACTTTGCTCAACTCTCATGCGCGCAAAGTGTTGATATGATTGCCGATGCTCAAAAACGAGGCCTACGTGTGACAGCGGATGTCACCGCTCATCATTTGCATTTAAATGAATTTGATACTGCCGATTTCAACAGCAATATGCACGTTTTACCGCCACTACGCACTCAACGCGACCAAGAGGCCTTGGTTGTAGGCCTTAAAATGGGCACCATTAGTGCTGTAGTTTCAGACCACCGCCCTTGGGAAGAAGACGACAAATTAGTGCCATTCCCAGAAGCAGAACCGGGTGTCAGCGGTGTGGAAACGTTATTACCGATGGTTTTGAGATTGGTTGATAATGCAATGTTCACCATGAACGATGCAATTGCCTGCTTAACCTCCAAACCGGCAGCGATTTTCAATTTACCGAATGGCACTTTGAGCATTGGCAAAAAAGCCGACATTTGTATTTTCAATCCTGATGAATACTGGGATATTACGCCTGAAAATTTAATCAGCTTAGGTAAAAACTCTCCGTTCTTGGGTTGGAATGTGAAAGGGTGTGTGACGATGACGTTGAAATCGGGTCAAAAGGTTTATCAAACTTCATGATGGGACTGGAGCAAGCCATCGCTGGCGAGTTCCCGATTGAACCCGCACAAGCGCGCGAACATTCGCTACTGATCGCTGAAGACCGTGGTTTGCTAGGCTTGCTCAGTTATGCCAAGCAATACTCCGCGGAGTCCAACTATGCTTTGCTTGGCTTCACGGAGACACCTCCGTTTCAAGCGATGCCCGCTCGGTTTATTTTTCCCGAAGCACCCGATGAGGCCATCGGCGCTTTGCCATTATTAGAAGACTGGCAACTGCCCAATCGTTTGGCATTTGATGAATTCAAACCTGGGTATTTCGAAGGTTCTGTCATTGAGTTAGCCCAAAGCTGCCTAAAAAATGGCCTACATATTGAACATTTTTGTCTATTTGGCTCCAAGGCCTTCATCGACAAAACCCAACAAACTCTTTCAATTCAAGCAAGTTATACACAGGTTATTGAATGACAAACATTGCTGAAAATTTAAAAGCCGTTCACGCCAGAATGGATTCCGCTGCGAAAGACGCTGGACGAGCACCCGAAGATATCCAACTCATCTGTGTGAGCAAAACACGCCCTGCTCGAGACGTGCATTTAGCCAGTTGTGAAGGTGAAGAGCACTTCGGTGAGAACTACCTTCAGGAATCTGTCGAGAAGGTTGCCCAAATCGGCACTCATGGTGTGACATGGCACTTCATCGGCCCCATCCAATCGAACAAAACCCGCCCTATAGCGGAGCTTTTCGACTGGGTACACAGTGTGGATCGCATTAAAATCGCAGAGCGTTTAAGTCGTCAACGCCCCGAGGCCTTGGGTGCTTTAAACATCCTTTTGCAAATTAACATCAGCCATGAAGCGTCCAAATCTGGCTTGTTAGAAAACGAAATCGAAGAGGCCTTAAAGGTCTGTTGCGCCTTGCCAAACTTGCAAGTTCGTGGCTTTATGGCGATTCCTGAAGCCACTGATGATAAGGCACTTCAGCACACTAATTTTGCCAAGATGAACGACTTACTCAAAAAGTATCAACAAAGTTATCCACAACTTACGGAGTTATCCATGGGCATGTCTGGGGATTTGGAGGCGGCCATTCACGAAGGTGCTACAATGGTGCGCATCGGAACGGATATCTTTGGAAAAAGGAATTATTCATGAACCCAAACATTGCATTTATTGGCTGTGGCAACATGACGAAAAGCTTGATTGGCGGTCTGATTGCAGACAACTGCCCAAGTGAAAACATTCATATCACAGATTTAGACATTGAAGGCCTAAACACCTTCGCACAAAACACCCAGACTCACGCCTGCGAATCTAATGCAGACGCTGTCGCTCAAGCCGATGTCGTTGTTTTAGCGGTCAAACCTCAAGGGCTGAAAGCGGTGTGTGAAGAAATTAAAGCATCCGTACAAGCGCGCAAACCGCTGATTGTTTCAATCGCTGCGGGCATTCGTATGCAAGACATCGAAAATTGGCTAGGCGGCGATATTGCCATCGTCCGCACTATGCCGAACACGCCGTCTCTTTTAAGCTGTGGCGCATCAGGTTTAGTTGCTAATGCCAAAACCAATGACACGCAAAAGAGCCAAGCGGAATCGATTATGCGCTCAACAGGCGTCGCTGTTTGGGTCGAAGATGAAGCACAAATTGATACCGTCACTGCCGTTTCAGGCAGCGGACCAGCCTATTACTTCCTGTTTATGGAAGCGATGGAAGCGACGGCTCAAAAAATGGGTTTGGATGCAAAAACCGCGCATTTATTAACCACCCAAACCGCTTTAGGCGCGGCGCGCATGGCGATTGAAAGCCAAGACAATTGCGCGACTTTACGCCAAAAAGTGACCTCACCAGGCGGAACAACAGAGCAAGCCATCAATACCTTTATTGAAGGAGAGTTGCCAGAGTTAGTTGAAAAAGCCATGCAAGCGGCACAAGCGCGCGCCAAAACTCTAGCCGATGAATTAGGAGATTAATATGGAACCGATGGGTAATGCGGGACTGTTTCTCGTTGAATTATTTTTTAGCTTTGTGATTTTTGCCTTTGTCGCCCGTGTGATTTTGCGCTTTTTTTATGTCAGTGGTTACAACCCTGTCATCAATTTCATCGCGACATTTACCACACCTGTTACGCGTCCTTTAACGGCGGTATTGCCTGATTTAGGCCGTGTGGATCTTGCCGCTCTTGTGATTGCATTTGGGCTTCAAGTTGCCAATGTTTGGATTCTGCTCTGGTTGTTGGGTAAGAGTTTAGCCATCACAGGATTGCTGGTTTTTGCTGCGGCTAAATTGCTCAGTACTGTGACAGATATCTTATTCTTCGCGATTGTGATTCAAGTGATCTTAAGCTGGGTCAGCACACCGAGCAACCCAAATCCATTGGCACAATTGATTTATCAAATCGTCGACCCAATGCTTTCGCCGTTCCGACGTCTGATTCCTATGATTGGTGGGTTAGATTTAAGCCCAATTGCTGCGCTGGCTGCGATTAAATTATTCGAAATTTTAGCGATTGGGCCATTAAACAGCTTAGCGGCTCAAATGCTTATCGGTTAGTGTGTCCAAAGGGTTTGAATCTTAAGCATCAAACCCTTTTTCTTACCACGTCTCTAGCCAAGGCTTGAAATCTTGAACTGGCAAAGGTCGAGCGAACAGAGACATAACCCACTATCTCACCTTCATCAAAGATGGGAGCCATATCTGCACGAACCCAGTAAAAACGTCCATCTTTTCGGAGGTTTTTAATATGTCCGCGCCAAGTATGACCACTGGACAATGTCATCCACATGTCCTCAAACACTGCGGATGGCATATCGGGATGACGAAGAATACTGTGTGGTTGATGAAGGAGCTCATCGCGAAGGTAGCCTGAGGCCGTTTGAAAGCCTTAGTTAAACTCCAAAATATTGCCATCTAAGTCTGAAGTTGACATGATGACCATGTCTTGACTGAGTTCGTATTCCTCATCAAGAGGTTTATGCGATATCAACACGATCCCCTTTAGATTCAAGCCATTGCTTACGATCAGCTGCACGCTTCTTAGCTAACAACATATCCAAGATTTGCAGCGTATCGTCTCCTGCTTTGAGTTGCAATTGAACAAGGCGACGAGTGTCTGGGTGCATTGTGCTTTCTCGCAATTGACCAGGGTTCATCTCACCCAAACCCTTGAAACGTGTAACCGCAACCTTACCTCTAAGTTTGTCTCGTTGAATGCGCTCCTTAACGGCTTCTAATTCCGCCTCGTCCAAAGCGTAAAACATATGAGAACCGACATCCACCCTAAACAAAGGCGGCATCGCCACATAGACATGCCCTTGTTGAACAAGATGTTTAAAGTGTCGAACAAATAACGCGCACAACAAAGTGGCAATATGAAGCCCATCAGAATCCGCATCGGCCAAAATACAGACCTTACCGTAACGCAAACCGCTTAAATCATCTGATCCAGGATCAAGGCCAATGGCCACACTGATATCGTGAATCTCCTGGGATGACAGCACTTGATCATGCTCAACCTCCCAAGAATTTAAGATCTTGCCTCGCAGGGGCATAATCGCCTGAAACTCTTTATCTCGAGCTTGCTTAGCTGAGCCACCTGCAGAATCACCCTCTACCAAAAACAATTCTGTCTGAGATAAATCTTGCGATAAACAGTCCGTCAGCTTACCCGGCAAGGTCGGTCCCTGAGTTACTTTTTTACGAACGACCTTTTTCGCTTGTCTTAATCGAGATTGTGCTGATTTGATGGCTAAATCCGCAATCGCTTCTGCATCATCCGTATGTTGATTAAGCCACAAGCTGAAGGCATCTTTTACCGAAGAAGCGACTTGCGCCGCCGCCTCTCTCGAAGACAGTCGTTCTTTAGTTTGGCCCGCAAACTGTGGGTCGAGCATCTTAAACGATAAAACAAATGAAACCCGAGACCACACATCGTCAGGCGTTAACTTGACCCCTCGAGGCAGTAAATTGCGGAAATCACAAAATTCTTTCAAGGCTTCTGTTAAACCGCTACGCAAACCATTGACGTGTGTTCCACCTTGAACGGTTGGAATCAAATTCACATAGCTCTCTTGCACACTTTCGGGCGATTCTGGCAACCACATAACCGACCATTGCATCGCAAATTCATCGCCATCTAATTTCCCATTAAAACCCTTGTCGGGAATTCGGTCGTATTCTTGCAATCTAGATAACAAATAATCCGTTAAACCGTCGGTATATTGCCATGTCTGCTCGGTGTCGTTATTCTCGTTATAAAACTCGACTTTTAGACCTGAACACAAAACCGCTTTTGAACGTAGGTTGTGAATCAAACGTTTAACATCAAATTTCAGAGTATCAAAAAACTGTCCGTCCGGCCAAAATCGAATTTGAGTACCCGTGTTGTTTTTACGCACGTTTTTTTCATGCTCAAGAGGGGCTGTAACGACTCCATTCTCTAAGCCCATTTGGTATTGCTTACCCTCTCGACGGATTCTAACCTGCAGGAGTGTTGATAATGCATTCACCACAGACACGCCCACACCATGCAAACCGCCAGAAAATTGGTAGTTTTTACCTGAAAACTTACCCCCTGCATGGAGTTTAGTTAAGATGACTTCCACTCCAGGCTTGCCTTCTTCTGGGTGAATATCAACGGGCATACCGCGCCCGTTATCTTCAACAGAAATGGAGCCGTCTTTATACAACTCGACCCGAATACAATCGGCATGGCCAGCCATCGCTTCGTCGACACTGTTGTCAATGACTTCTTGTGCTAGGTGATTTGGACAATCCGTATCCGTGTACATTCCTGGACGTTTTCGAACTGGATCCAGACCTTTCAATACTTCAATGGCGGAGGCGTTGTAATTTTCAGACATGATATCGCGTTGAATTTCTTTTAATTATTGATTGTACTTTATAATGAACAAAATACTAAATGAGATGAATCCACCATGAAAAACTTACATGATGTTCGACGCGATTTCAGCTACGCCCGCCTAGACTTGGAAGATTTGAATACCAACCCTTTTGAGCAATTTGAAGCTTGGTTTGATCAAGCGAATGAGGCTCAAGTGTTTGACCCCACCGCGATGGCTCTAGCAACCGCCAATAAAGACGGTCGCCCTGCTTGTCGAATCGTGCTACTTAAACAATTTGATGAGCGCGGTTTTGTATGGTTTACAGACTATCAAAGCCAAAAAGGTCAGGATTTAGCGGAAAACCCTTTTGCTGCATTAACGTTTTATTGGTCGGAACTGGATAGACAAGTGCGTCTATCAGGCCGAGTTGAAAAAATCGATCGTCAAGAATCGGAAGATTACTTTAACTCTCGCCCAGTTGACAGCCGAATCAGTGCCAGTGTATCCATGCAATCTGAAGTCATTGAAAACCGAGAAAAACTTCTCGAAAAAGGGCAGGCTTTACGTGAATCACTCAGCGAAAAAGGCATTCCCATGCCCGATCGCTGGGGAGGCTATCGATTGATCCCCAATGAATTTGAATTTTGGCAAGGCCGTCCCAACCGTCTGCATGATCGATTTGTTTATACGCCTGCCAATGAACAGCAGTGGAATATTGCACGATTATCACCATGAGTCAGCACGATATTCAAATCGAAAGCAGCTGGAAAGCGTTATTGCAAGATGAGTTCCAGCAATCCTACATGGATGATTTGCGCACTTTTTTGAAAGATCGCATTCATGCAGGCGCTACGATATTTCCACCCAAACCCCTGTGGTTTGAGGCCTTCAACCAAACTCCAGTGGATGAAGTGAAAGTGGTTATTTTGGGACAAGACCCCTACCATGGCCCAGGTCAAGCTCACGGCTTGAGTTTTTCTGTGCCCAAAGGACAACCAACACCACCATCGCTTCGCAATATCTTTAAAGAGTTGCATGATGACATCGGAATTGAGGCCTCATCAACCGATCTTACGCCTTGGGCTCACCAAGGCGTGCTGCTTTTGAATGCCACTTTAACTGTTGAAGAAGGACAGGCAGGCTCACATCAGAAAAAAGGTTGGGAACACTTTACTGATTGCATCATCAAACGTGTATCCGATCATTGCGAATCCGTTGTGTTTATCTTGTGGGGACGTTATGCACAAAACAAAGCCAAATTAATTGATAACGAAAAACATCTTATCTTGGAAGCACCACACCCCTCTCCGCTATCGTCTCATCGAGGTTTTTTTGGTTCAAAACCGTTCAGTCAAACCAATCACTATCTTGAGAAAAACCAACGCCGTCCGATTGATTGGTCGCTATGAACTCAACCACTCAACATCTGCGTCTAATCAACCAAATCCGCCTTTTCAGTTTAGGCGTTTTACTGCTTAATTTACTTGCACTACTGGCCCTTGACTCACCCGTTTACGCCTCTCACAGCCTACCCCCAGTGGCTTTTTTAGTGCTGTATTTTGGGCTAACTTTACTGAGACTTCGCTCAAAACAGCCTGTTGAAACATCAGAGCTGACCATTCAATTAGCGATGGACATCGTACTATTGTCGATATTTTTCTACCACACTGGAGGCGCGGCAAACCCCGCCATTGGCTATTTACTGGTACCCGTTTTAATGGGAGTGGTCGTATTGCCACTCGTTATGATGTGGAGCTTGGCGGGGCTGGCGAGTGCTTGCTACAGTTTCTTGATGATTCAGCACTCGCACACCCCTTTTTCGCATTTAAGCGAAACCACTCAGTTGCAACTCTATCAAATGGGCTATTGGCTTATTTTCATTCTTATCGCATGGGTGATGGGGTCACTCATTCATCGCCTAGTTAAACAGCAACGTGACCAATGGTATGAATTAGAAAAGGCGAGACAACACCTTAGCAAACAAGAACAACAAACGGCTCTGGGCACCCAAGCCGCTCTGGTTGCACATGAGATGGGCACGCCTTTGTCGAGCGTGCAAATCTTGTTATCTGAATTACAAGCCACTCATTCAGATCCTGAACTTCAAACTGATTTAGCGGCTCTACAACAACAGATTCAGCTGTGCCAAAACAGCCTTCAAACGCTTAAGCGCGCGCCTAGTGAGGCACAATATCTCCCTGTTAACGTATTTTTAAGCAAACTGGCCGATCGCTGGCAATTGATTCATCCCGATCACAATCTACCTCGATTAACCGTGAACTCAACGGCTGAAGTCTTGGTTTCAAAGGCAGTCGAACACGCCATTATCAATTTATTGGATAATGCACTTGAAGCTCATCAAGACCTATTTCATTGGCAGGCGCGATCAACATCCGAAGGCCTTCATCTTGACATTGAAAATGATGATTCAGGGCGTGATAAAAATATCAGCCTAGGCTTAGGCGTCTTGTTAAGCGAAGAAACGTTTGCGCATGAAAACATCCAATACAACATGACACTCAAAGACTTTGGAGGACGACACATTGAGTTGGTCATTCCTTATCATTGATGATGATGAATTTTTTGTTCAGACATTATCTCGTTCATTAACGAGACAAGAACATGATTGTGACAGTGCGTATAGCGCGAAAGACGCGTTAACGAAAATCAAAACCCATTCATATGATGTCATTTTGCTCGATCTAAAACTCGGTGAAGACAACGGCATGGATTTGATTGAAACGATTTGTAAAGCTCAACCTAATGCACGTATTCTAATGTTGACGGGTTATGCCAGCATTGCCACTGCTGTGGAAGCCACTAAGCGAGGTGCTTATCAATACCTTCCGAAACCCGTGACTACAGAACACATTTTAAATGCACTGAGTGAACACACAATGACCGATGAAAGTGCGGACACAGACCCCATGACCATGGATCGAATCAGCTGGGAGCATACTCAGCGAGTGCTTTTGGAAAATAACGGTAATATTTCAGCCACCGCAAGACAATTGGGCATGCATCGCCGCACCTTGCAAAGAAAACTGCAAAAGCGCGCCCCTAACTAATTCCCGTTGGTTAAAATACGCCCATGTTGTTAAACCTAGCAATCACTTTTCTGATTGCCATAAGCCTTGCATTGCCCGCTCAAGCGGCTGAACTCTCTTATTCGGATATAGAACGTTCGAAGACTTTGTTGCGTCTCATGCCTCTTGTCAGCGAATTCAGATACTATGATAATAACCCGCCTACCGTTCACTTTGTTATTTTGGACGAAACGGATTCTGAGCGTGCTTTTGGCAATCGAACATTGGTCTTAGATAAGCTAAAAAAAGATCACACACATATTCAACAACGCCCTACACAACTCAGCATTGAAACTTTTGAGACACTCAAAAAAATGGAGATTGCAACCTCTGTTGTTTTCATCCAAACACACCTTTCAGACATTCAAATCAATCAACTTATTGATTGGGCCAACGAAAAACAAGTTCTTCTATTTTCGCCATTTAAAGGGGATGTTGAACGCGGTATTCATGCAGGC
Organism: Thiotrichales bacterium; assembly: GCA_018623305.1. Taxonomy (GTDB): domain Bacteria; phylum Pseudomonadota; class Gammaproteobacteria; order JAAZVR01; family JAAZVR01; genus JAAZVR01. The sequence continues at coordinate 14,302 of JAAZVR010000001.1, forward strand.
CTTAAAATTCAACAACAAACCCGCTTATATCTGAATATTACTGCATTGCAAAAAAGTGGTATCCAAATGCAAGCGGACATTTATCGCATCAGTGAGATTTATGGGAGGATGACTAAATGAACACGCTATATAAACTCGCTTTACTTCACCTTCTATGCGGACTGAGTTTTTCTGTGAGTGCTAATTCGATTATTGAATTAGAAAAGCTATTGAACGAAGAACACAATCAACTGTCTGACAAGCGTTTAAACACAGAATACAAAGCCAGTACGTTAACCGTTCTTTATGGTCGAGACTTATCTCTGCAGGGCATTGACACAATCGCGGAAGCGATGAATCTTGTGCCCGGCATGATGACGGGAGTGGACAGTGATCTCGTCGTTCGTGGCTTAGAAAAAAACTGGGGATCATCCAACATTATGATGATGCTGAATAATCAGCCAGTCAATTCCACGCTGATTGCCTACCCGACACATCTACTAAAAATGCCAGTCGAAATGATTGAGCGAATTGAAGTGGTGCGCGGGCCTGATGCAGAACTCAGCACCGAATTTGCGATTTCAGCGTCCATTAACATCATTACGCGTGAGCATAACTCAGCCTTTATAAAATACGGAGAGTTCAATCAATCAACAGCGGGCGCAAATTACAGCGATAAAAACACCCAGTTGAATTTTGCCTACTCGCAAGGTGATGACAGCAACTTCCGTGTTGAATCGGATGCACTAACCAATAACCCTTACTACAGTGCTAACAACTCAACAATCAGTGCAACACCTAATATCGCAGATGATTCATATCAACGCTATTATCTGACTTATCTTGGTAAGCACCAAGACTGGGCATGGGGAATTCAACGATTTGAAGAACAACGAGGGGATGCTTTTGGTTTGGCTTACATTCAACCCCCAAGCAATGCTAAATCAACAAAAATTGACCGAACGACTACCGCACATATTCGCTACAAAAACTTAGAGTTGGGATACCACCAATTCGAATTGGATTATCAGAATATGTTTTTAGCACCGCCTGGATTTACTGACTTAACAGGCCAAACCTATCCAGACGGCATGCAATACAGCCCGAAAGTATCTGAGGACCGCTGGACTTTACACTATGACTGGAAGGTTAAACTTGCACGTCACTCAATCACAGTCCGTCCATACTTGACTCATATTAAGGCCAACCCAGGAACAGTCACGAACAACATGGGACGAGACACGGCCATGTTCAATGCGCAAACGAATAATACTCGAAAAATCGCTGGCCTGATGATGCACAATGCCTATCGCTACTCGCCCTCAACCACACTGAGCTACAGTGCTCGTTACGACCAAGTCAGCGATCTTGACAATACCGTTGCTGGTCATGTGGGCTTTGTGACGCGCGTCGATTCTCAGCATCACTTAAAAGGTTATCTAACCCAATCTTATCGTTTACCAACATTCTTGGAAAAATACTACCCAACAGATGATCCATTAATGAAAGGGGATGAAAGTTTAGAAAGCACTCGTATTCGCAGTGCAGAGTTGATGTGGTTACATGATGATTCAAACTATAGAACCAAGTTAGCCGCCTTTTTTAATGAGTACGATCGCCTGCTGACAACTCAAGTTTTACCGACTGCGCTTAACGGCACTGACCCTATTTTTTACCAACAATTTACGCAATTGAATAATAAGGTCTACGCCAAAGGCATCGAGTTTGAATTCAAAACACAGCTGTCCGATGCTCTGAATTTTGATTTCAATGCAACTCTTCAAAAGGGTGACTCTGACAGTACAGAAATGGTGCGAACGCCACAGTGGCTGTCAAATACGATCTTGTCTTACAGAATGAATTCCCAATGGAAGTGGATCAACCATTATCAATATGTTGACTCTATGAAGAGAGTTGGCACTGATTCTCGACCTGATTTTGATGAACAACACATCATCAATACGTCTTTAATTTGGAATCCAGCTCACTTGGCTTCATTCAGATTTTCGGCCAGCATTCGAGATGTACTCAACGAAAGCAGAACCTATCCAAGTATTTCTCAATATACCTATGCAGACGGTATGCCGAAAACAGGCCGCACATGGCGTTTAACCGCCATGTGGGATTTTTGATTTAGTTAAATTGAATATGACCGTCTGAAACAGAAATTCGGACGGTTTGACCTGACACATAATCACCTTGCAATAATTTCTGTGCCAATGGATTTTCCAATACTTGCTGAATCACACGCTTCAATGGACGCGCTCCATACACAGGATCAAAGCCTTCTTCACCAATCAAATCTAAGGCCTCATCACTGATATCCAAACTCAAATCATGATCTTTCAAACGTGTGCGTAAACGCTCGATTTGAATCGATGCAATTTGACGAATATCGTCTTTCGCTAATGGATGGAAGACCACCGTATCATCAATTCGATTGACAAACTCTGGTCGGAAGAATTGACCAACAACCTCCATCACCTCAGATTTCATTTTGTCGTAATCATTCTCACCCGCTAAGGCCTGAATGCGATCGGAACCCAAGTTAGAGGTCATAATAATCACCGTGTTTTTGAAATCCACGATTCGACCTTGACCATCCGTCAAACGACCGTCATCCAAGACCTGAAGCAAAATGTTAAACACATCGGGGTGCGCTTTTTCTACTTCATCCAGCAATACCACCGAATAAGGTTTACGACGCACGGCTTCCGTTAAATAGCCGCCTTCTTCATAGCCAACATAGCCTGGAGGCGCGCCAACTAAACGAGACACCGAATGCTTCTCCATAAACTCCGACATATCAATACGCACAATCGCATCTTCTGTGTCGAATAAGAACTTCGCCAAGGATTTCGTCAACTCAGTTTTACCCACACCCGTTGGACCGAGGAATAAGAATGAACCATTCGGACGGTTTGGATCTGACAAGCCCGCACGCGAACGACGAATCGCATTCGACACCGCTTTCACCGCCTCACTCTGACCAATCAAACGTTCGTGCAAGGCCTCTTCCATGCGAATCAGTTTCTCTTTTTCTGATTCCAACATATTCGAAACGGGAATGCCCGTCCACTTTGAAACCACTTCAGAAATTTCTTCATCCGTCACTTTGTTGCGAAGCAACGTCATTTCCATGTTTTCAGCATCAGCGCTTTCTGCTGCAACCACTTGTTTCTCCAACTCTGGAATAACACCGTACTGCAACTCACCCGCTTTGGCTAAATCACCATTGCGTCGCGCCGTTTCCAAATCCATACGCGCTTTTTCCAATTCTCCCTTGGCATTTTGCGCGCCCTGAACCATCGCTTTTTCCGCTTTCCACGTTTCTTCTAAATCCGCGTATTCTTTTTCCAGCGTATCGATTTCACCCAGCAAGTCATTTAAACGCGCTTTCGAGGCCTTATCTTTTTCTTTTTTCAAAGCTTCACGTTCAATTTTTAACTGAATCAAACGGCGATCGAGTTTATCCATCGTTTCAGGTTTTGAGTCGATTTCCATACGAATGCGCGATGCCGCTTCATCAATCAAATCAATCGCTTTATCAGGCAACTGGCGATCTGAAATATAACGATGCGAAAGCGTTGCCGCAGCCACAATCGCAGGATCAGTGATGTCAACACCGTGGTGCACTTCGTAACGCTCTTTCAAACCTCGCAAAATCGCAATCGTGTCTTCCACTGTAGGCTCATCAACCAATACTTTTTGGAAACGTCGCTCAAGCGCAGCATCTTTTTCAATGTTTTCACGATATTCATCCAGAGTCGTCGCACCGATGCAATGCAACTCGCCACGCGCCAAGGCAGGCTTTAACATATTCCCCGCATCCATCGCGCCTTCAGATTTACCCGCACCGACCATCGTGTGAATTTCATCAATGAATAAAATAATACGGCCTTCATCTTTCGACAAATCTTTCAACACCGCTTTGAGGCGTTCTTCAAATTCACCACGATATTTCGCACCTGCAATCAACGCACCCAAATCCAACGATAAAACACGTTTATTGCGTAGACCTTCAGGCACTTCGCCATTCACAATTCGCTGCGCAAGGCCTTCTACAATTGCCGTTTTACCGACACCCGGCTCACCAATTAAGACAGGATTGTTTTTTGTACGACGCTGCAATACTTGAATCGCTCGACGAATTTCATCATCACGACCGATGACAGGATCCAACTTGCCACTCTCAGCACGCTCAGTTAAGTCAATCGTATATTTCTCCAACGCTTGGCGTTGATCTTCGGCATTAGAATCGTTCACGTTTTGACCTCCTCGTACTTGTTCAATCGCAGCTTCTAGAGCTGATTTCGTCACACCGGCATCCTGCAACACGCTCATTAAAGAGCTTTTTTCTTCTAACAAAGCCAATAAAAACAATTCGCTCGAAATGTAGGCGTCTTGTTTTTTCATTGCCAATTTATCTGTCACATTCAACAAACGATTCAACTCGTTTGAAATATGAACATCGCCTGATTGACCTTGTACTTGAGGCAAGGCCTGCAATTTCGTTTGCACCGCCATTTGAAGCGACTGCAATTGAGCACCTGCCAATTTCAGCACCTGACTCACACTGCCATCTTGCATTTCAAGCATCGCAGCTAATACATGAGCAGGCTCAATGTATTGATTGTCGTTACGCACCGCCAATGACTGAGCCGCACCCAAAGCCTCTTGAAATTTTGTAGTTAATTTATCCATTCGCATATCAGCATTTCCTTATTTTTCTTGCAAACATTCAATAAGGACTATCGTTTTTTTTTCAAGTTACACAGAACTAGGGGAGTTTCTATAAGAGGTTAATACCACGCCAAATACAACTGAGTGCCAACTATTTCGTATCGATGTCGAAATTCCATTTGTCATCACTAAAAACGAAGGTGGAGCGTGTGAGCTGACGGCTAGAGGCCGCAATGTAATGCATAGGCGTGTCAGTGAAGAGTATTTCAATCAACTCAATGAAATGTCGAGCATGATTACTTCGAATATCCAAAAAATTTCAGGAAACAGCCTGGTTGTAGCTAAAACGCTAAATTTGTTGCGAAACCAGATTTCGACACTTCAGGACATAATCTTCAACAGTAATTTGCCTGAATCTTTGGGGTTACCCACAAAACAAGTGAATTTAAGTGCCAGTGGCTTTAGCACTATCGTGCATGAGCATTTTATAGTCGACGATATGCTGTGCATCAATTTGAAGATTCCAAATGAATCGCCTGTATTTACTTACCATGTTCCAAATGACTCGAACGAACTTAAAAAAACCTCTATTTTGATTGCAATCGCACGTGTCGTTAGAGTGGAAGAAACTGATTCAGGTCGATTAATTGCGGCTGAATTTTCACACCTCAATGATGAAGATCAACGAAGACTCTCTAAATTCATCCTGAAACAGGAAAGCCAAAAAATCCAAGAACAAAAATATGGACACTAATTAATAAACACGTCCACGAAAAGCCAAGGTCGCTATGAGGCCTTGTTTTTCAATTTCTCCTCGTGCATGTAGATCACTCCATGTTTGCGCAGTCTTCAGCCAACGATAATAGGCTCGATTGGATAATTGATATTGATCCGCAACTCGGCCTAGCCACTGCCTCAATTCTCCTCGATCAGGAATCAATTCATCAACTTGTTGGCTGGTCAACTCTCGATTTAAACAACCTTGTCTTTTATATTGCTGAGCTTGTGCATTAGAGACTTTGTCTTGAATTTCATAACTAGACACTTTCTCTACAGGCATTTGATTCAACTCTTCGATTGACATCCTCGGCACCTCGATATGCAAATCAATCCTATCTAGAAGGGGTTCAGAGAGTTTTGACCGATATTTCTGAATTTGAGCCTGAGTCAGTTGATACGACTCTTCATCTGTGACAGGGTTCATTGCCGCAATCAATTGAAAATCCGCTGGATACGTTAATTTGAGATCCGATCTAGATAAATGCACCTCTCCGCTTTCCAAAGGCTCTCGAAGCATATCCAATACATGCCTTGAGAACTCAGGCAATTCATCCAAAAAAAGAACATTACCATGAGCTAAAGAAATTTCTCCTGGAAAAATAGCATTTCTTTGACCGCCTCCTACGAGCGCCGCAGCTGAAATGGAGTGATGCGGCGAGCGCATATAAGGCTGCGTCAATGCCTCTCTTTTAATGTTTGCCAACGAATGTAAGGCTTGAGACATCATCACTTGCGATGACGTTAAAGGCGGCATAATGCCAATCAGCGCATTCGCTAGTAAGGTTTTTCCTGAACCAGGTGGACCATACATCAAGGCGCCATGTCGACCTGCAGCTGCGAGCATAATAGCTTCTTTTGCTGTAGTCAGGCCCTTAATCATAGACCAATCAACTTTAGGTTTTAAATGAACACTTTCGCGCCCATCCAAGACTTGGGGCGAATATTTTTCTGGAGCCACTATAAACTCGCAGACTTCTGCAAGAGTGTCAAACGCAAAAATACGTTTAAAACCCAACCCCTTCAATCCCTCGCATTGTGTTTTCGAGACAACGATCAACCGCTCTGACTTTTGTGCTTGATAAAGTGCGGGAAGAACCGCCTGAGCAGCACGCAAATCGCCACTCAAGGATAATTCTGCGTAAAACTCAAACCGCTCTAAATCAGAAACTTGAATTTGTTCTGAGCATTGCAACAACCCTATCGCAATTGCTAGATCATAACGTCCACCTCGTTTTGGGAGCTCCGCAGGTGCTAAATTGATCGTGGTTCGCCGAGGTGGTAAATCAAAGCCCGATTGTTGAATCGCACTTCTCACTCTATCCTTACTCTCACGACCGGTCGTTTCAGACAATCCGACCGTATTCAAACTGGGCAACCCACCCGCCATATGCACCTCAACCTGAACTAAGGGCGCATCGAGCCCTATTTGTGCTCTTGAGTAGGTGGTTGCCAGCATGAATTATCCTTTCAAATTTTTTTCCTCCAACTCTGAAAGACGCGCTTCTAATGATTCAATTCGGCTTTGCGCGCGATTAAGTCTAGTCTCTTGAACCTCTAACTCTTCTCGCATCACCACATTCATTTCATCCAAAACTGTGCGTAATGTACTTTCAATTTGAAGCTTTATATCGTGAGTAACTGGCAGTTGGCCCACCACGCCCTCAATCTTTTTTGTTATTTTATCTAACATTTATTTACCTGTCTACTCTACGTAGAAAAAAATTATAATCAAGTCAACATTCATTATATTGTGTAACAATTACACAAAAAAGAGCATAGATAAGAACATCAGACTCTGGTTATTTATTATCAGTTTAGCCCTGTCCTTCCAAGCAAAAGCTACTGATGGCGTAGATGCTGGCCCTGTTTACAATGTTGACTTAGATATGATTATCGTTAATCTTAAACAACCTTCAAATAAAAAGCACCTCATCATTAACACTCAGTTAATTCTGAAAAGCCCGATCCAGCATTAGAAGACGATGCCACGGACAAGTTTGAGGAAGAGCACGCAGCTGCATCAAAAATCATTCAAGATTACATGCTGTCAATCAAACATGAGTTAATCTTTTTATTCCGAGAACAAACTGGCGAATTACTTAGCACTCGAGAAGGTGTAAAACAACTTCGCACTGAAGCTATAGAATCAGTCGCTGAAATTATTGAAGAAAACAGATGAACCCCAGAAATGCTTCAGTAAATTGTTTTCACTAAATTCGTGATGCAGTAGGAGCTGGCTATTGAGCGGGCGAATCATTGCCCGATAGCATTCCTGCACTTTTTGAGACCACAAACCTGCATGAGCAACGCTCGCAGATAGTGCGCCAAGCAAAACCAAAAAGTTTCTGCATCTTTAATCCCTAACGAATAATGTATCAATTTGTTGATTTCGTAAGGATTTCTGCAACTTTCTTGCCTGTTCTTGACTCATGCTTGGGGTTTGCAAACGAAATACACTTTTACTGTTCACTTTTGCAGCTAAGATTTGCGTTTCAATGCCCTTCAAAATCAGTTCTGCACGAAGTTTCTCTGCATCATCTAATGATGTAAAAGAAGCTATTTGAAGGCGATAGTTTTGATTTACAACTGGCTTAGGCTGACTCACTTCTTTTTTAGAAGGCTTTGCTATTTGAGCCGGCTTCTCTGCCGCTTTGTACTCCAGCGTCATCACGTCCGCCCCCATCTTACGGAATCGAGAACGGTATTTACGAGCCTCACGTTTACCCGTATAAGGGCCTGATTTAAGAATGTAATAACGACCTGAACGCTCCATCCAAACCGAATAACCCTGCAAAGCAAATCGTGCCTTTTCACGCTCAGCAACCTCTCGTTTTCCAAAGGCGCCCACCTGAAGAACATACTGTTGTTCAGGATCAAAATTTTGATTCAGCTCTTCAACATCAACTTCAACTTGCTGAGACTTCAATCGATCATGAAAATCTAAATATTCACGCTTTTGAATCGGCTGTTCAGCTCGGGACGCTTGAGAGTTTTCAGGTGTCTGCTCTTTAGTTTCAACAAGCTCTTGAGCCAGCTTTTGGGTAGGCTTAACAATCTCTTCTTGAACGGTTGGATACAACGCCCAAATACCAAAAAAGATCGCTAGAACCCACGGCAAAAGCACCATTAGGCGGTGCTTGAATTTAGAGGGTTCAGGCACTTTAGGTTTTACAGAAGGTGCCTTTTTTTTCGGTGCTTTTTTCTCAGCCATTACATTGAATCAGGCGCGCTGACTCCTAATAGTTTCAAACCATTTTTCAACGTTTGTTGCGCTGCTTTAACCAAGACCAAACGCGCATTACGCAATTCGGCTTCGTCGACAATAAACGCATGAGCGTTGTAATAAGAATGCAATGCGTGCGCTAATTCACGCAAATAATGCACCATCAAATGCGGCTCGTGATTCATCGCAGCATTATTGACCGTTTCAGGGAATTTAGCCATGGCTGTCACAAGTGTATCTTCATGCTCTTCCGTCAAGCGCTCAAGATTCGCCAAGCCCATGGCTTCATCATAAATAAAGCCTTTATCAACCAACTGGTTCATCACCGCTGAAACGCGAGCATGCGCATATTGAATGTAGTAAACAGGGTTTTCATTGCTTTGAGATTTTGCCAAATCCAAATCAAAATCCATGTGCTGTTCTGATTTACGCATTACGTAGAAAAAACGCGCCGCATCCGTTCCAACTTCTTCACGCAATTCACGCAAAGTAACAAACTGACCTGAACGAGTGGACATCGCCACTTTTTCACCGCCACGGAACAAAGAAGCAAACTGAACCAACAACACCTCAAGCGCATCTGGATTGGTATCCATTGCCGTCATTGCAGCTTTGACACGGGGTACATAACCGTGGTGGTCTGCGCCCCAAACATCGATAATTTTTTCAAAGCCACGCTCAAGCTTGTTAAAGTGATAAGCGATATCCGATGCAAAGTAAGTTTTAATGCCGTTATCACGCACCACAACTCGGTCTTTCTCATCGCCAAAATCGGTTGATTTAAACCAAAGCGCACCGCCTTTTTCATAGACAAGGCCTTTCTGTTGCAACTTTTCAATCGCCGCATCCACCAAACCTGACTCAAACAATGAACGCTCTGAGAACCAGTTCTGGAAATCAATACCAAACTCACTCAAGTCTTCTTTGATGTCAGTCAGAATCACATCCAATACCGCTTTATGAATGATGCGGTAATCGGTCTCACCCAATAAGGCCTTAGCGTTTTCAATCAAACCATCAATGTGCGCTTCTTTATCACCACCCTCTTCGCCTTCATCGGCAGGGACATTAGCCATCACTTCATCCGCTGAACGCTTAAACTGCTCACCGTGTTCAGCCAATAATTCGCGCGAAGTCGTCCAAATGTAATCACCTTGGTAACCGTTTTTCGGAAAGGTCACAGCAACTTCACATAAATCCAAATAACGCATCCATACAGACGTCGCCAAAATATCCATCTGACGACCCGCATCATTGACATAATATTCACGCGCAACATCGTAACCGACCGCTTCCAACAAATCCGCTACACAAGCGCCATAAGCCGCTCCACGACCATGCCCAACATGCAAAGGCCCAGTTGGGTTCGCAGAAACAAACTCTACCTGAACCGATGCACCTTGCCCCGCATTCGAGCGACCAAAATCCTCACCTTTCTCAACAACTTCGTTCACAACGGCAAATTTTTCTTCTGCCTTAACGAAGAAATTAATAAAGCCAGGACCTGCGATTTCGATTTTCTCGATTTGATCATCGGTCAACAAGGGCTGCAACATCTCAGCCACCGCGCGTGGCGCTTTACCCGCAGGCTTTGCCAACATCATCGCGACATTCGAAGCAAAATCCCCGTGTGACTTATCTTTGGTGCGATCGACTTGAATACGAGGCGCAATATCCTCAGGCAATTGACCTTGTTCGATCAAAGTTTGAAGAGCTGATTGAATGCGATGAGCAATGTGTTGTTTCATGATAGCCGTGTAAAATCCAGATTAAAATTAGTAATAATTTTAACGGATTTTACGCATCAAATTGAGACCATCTGCAATGGAAAGTAAGACGTTTTCAACGCGATCATCTTGAGCAATGCGCTGATTTAAAGCATCCAAAGTCAAGGCACGCTTGTCATCTTCAGGTTGAGTAACCGAGCCACTCCAAAGCGTGTTATCAATGGCGATAAAACCGCCGACTTTAATGTGCTCTAAAGCCCAATCGTAATATTGCGGGTAACTGTTTTTATCGGCATCAATAAACACACCGTCAAACTCGCCTTCGAGCTGAGCCAAAGATTTCAGGGCCCTACCTAAATGAAGGGTGATTTTGGAGCCATGTTCTGATTGGTCAAAAAACGATTGTGCAAATTCAGCTGATTCAGGATTCGATTCCAAGGTATGGACTTCTGAACCCTCTGGCATGGATTGAGCCATCGACAAAGCTGAATAGCCCGTAAAAGTACCGATATCCACTACTCGACGCGCGCCCGTCCAAGCGACCATCATCGACAACAAACCACCGACCACTCGACCTGATAAATTATGTGGAAAGCGTTTATGTTGTTCTGTCGCCTTGACTAGGTCTGCAAGAACGCCCTGCTCTGGCGATGATTGAAAATGGCTGTACTCAAAAACATCAGGACGCACGATTTCTGCATCCCTCATTTTCGACCAGTAATGGTTATTCATTCAAAGCTCCTTAAGCCCTTTACTTAATTGATAAAAATGGGGGACACATCCCAAAAATAACGTATATTTTTACTCAATTTATTCGACTCAGAGTAGTTGCGTAGCACTCTGATATACGAGAACAATTTCGCTCGACTTTCCGCTTGCAGCAAAAGCTGGCCATAGAAACGTCCTGCCTTCCATTCCATCGGACTCGGCACAGGTCCCATTATTTCAAGCTCTGAATCGTAATAAGACGCCAGCTCTTGCGCCAAGCCCATTAACCACTGCATAACAAGATCAGGCTGGTGCGCGCTGGCTTTAATTATAATTTGATGACTGAATGGCGGATAACCCACCATTTCACGTTCGTCTAAAATAGACTTCGCCAACGCCGAATAATCCTGTTTAAGCATCGGCTCAAAAATTGGGTGTTCAGGATAATGGGTTTGCAACCAAACCTCGCCCTGCTTTGATTCTCGACCTGCACGACCTGCGACTTGAATCACCAGTTGCGCCATAAACTCCGTGGAACGAAAATCAAAACCATACAGGCCTTGGTCCACATCCAAAATTCCGACCAACGTTACATTCGGAAAGTGATGGCCTTTTGCCAACATCTGCGTGCCAATCAAAATATCAGCGGAATGTGCTTGAGCAATTTTCTCATCCATTTCACCTTTACGAGCAGTGGTGTCTCGGTCAATTCTCAAAGCTTGCGCGTCAGGGAAATAAGCCTGCATCGCTTGCTCTAATCGCTGCGTACCAACACCCACAGGATTCAACTCTTTCTCGCCACAACTTGGACAAACAGACGGCTCCCGCTCTTCATGCCCGCAGTGATGGCATTTCAAACGATGCTGTTTTTGATGCCATGTCATATTACGATGGCAACGATGACATTCACCTGTCCAACCGCATTCATGGCACATTAAAACCGGTGAAAATCCACGACGGTTAATAAACAACAAAACCTGCTCGCCGCGTTGAATCACCTCACCCATTCGCTCAAGCAATTTAGGCGATACCCCTTCAATCAGCTTTTTCGAGCGAATATCAATCAAGCCCATTTTTGGCAAACTTGCACCCGTTGCGCGTTGACGCAATTTCAAATGCTGATAAAGGCCTTGATGAGCGTTGTGTAAAGTTTCCAAAGAGGGTGTTGCACTGCCTAAAACCACAGGCACGTTCGATTGTGAAGCCCGCATGACCAACACATCGCGCGCGTGATAACGAAAGCCCTCTTGCTGTTTATAGGAACCATCATGCTCTTCATCAATGATGCAAAGGCCTAAATCGGGCATTGGCGTCCAAAGTGCTGAACGCGTGCCTAAAACCACACGCGCATGGCCTTTCGAGGCGGCTGTCCAAGCGCAATGACGCTCAGAATCATTTAAACCTGAATGCAAAATCGCCATGGGCGTTTGCAAACGCGCTTTAAAACGATCAATCATTTGCGACGTCAATGAAATCTCTGGAATCAGTACCAAGACTTGTTTGCCATCCATCAAGGCCTGCTCAATTAAACGCAAATAAACTTCGGTTTTGCCACTGCCCGTCACACCATCGAGTAGGAAGGCCTTAAAGCCATGCGAATCTTGAATCGCCTGAATCACACACTTTTGTTCTTCGGTAAGATCAGGTCGCTTGGGGTGAATCTCGCTCGACTCAGCAATACACGGCACCTCTTCAGCAAAGACTTTACCTTGCTCAACCAAGGCTTTCATCGGTGCACGCCAATCTTCGATTCGCTGGTTCACTTCGTCTTCGGTCAACGCGCCTTGGCTTAGAGTTGCAACCAAGGCCTTTTGACGATGAGCATTCGCTCGAATCTGCTCAATACCAACACCGTCCGCTAAAGCATATTTTTGAATGCCTTTCGCCCATAAAGGCGTGTTCTGGCGCAACTTAACAGGCAATGCTGTTTGCATCACCTCACCCAATGGATGCGCATAATATTTCGCCGACCAGCGGAGCAAATCCATCATCACCTGAGGCAAGGCAGGCTCATCGTCCAACACCTGAGCGGG
>JAAZVR010000037.1 GCA_018623305.1 Thiotrichales bacterium
TGGCGCCTGCACTCATTGCCTTTCAGTGGGCTTTGGCGGATTTAGGAAAGCCCGGTTGGATTGCGGCTTTTGTGTTTACAGCCGGTGCGGCGTTGCGTTTGGCTCGATTCAATACGCAAGTGGGTATTGCCGATAAACGCTATTTTCAGGGCTTGCCAAGTCCGGCGGCGGCGGCGGTCATTGCCAGTGTAGTGTGGATTTTTGCTGAAGTTGAATTGACGCCATTTACTGAAAGTTTGATGTTGGTGTTGACGATTTTCACCGGCTTGATGATGGTTTCAAACTTCCGTTATTACAGTTTTAAAGAATTTAATTTAAAGCACAAAGTACCATTTATCGCGCTGTTGGGGGTCGTGTTGGCGTTTGTGATCGTGTCTATCGATCCGCCGCTGGTTCTTCTCGCATTCTTTGCCGTTTATTTGATTTCGGGTCCAGTGGTGACCTTGGTGCAGCTGAATAAAGCAAGAAAAAATAGAAAACGTCAGCCAAAAGCTGAACAGAAAGAAGGTTCTGAAAATGAGTGATAACATCATTATTTTTGACACAACTTTGCGAGATGGGGAGCAAAGTCCAGGCGCGTCGATGACGAAAGATGAAAAAGTTCGTATCGCAAAAATGCTTGAGAAAATGAATGTCGATGTCATTGAGGCAGGTTTTGCCATTGCAAGCCCTGGTGATTTTGAAGCGGTGAAAGCCGTTGCGGATACGATTAAAGATTCTACGGTGTGTAGTTTGTCACGTGCCTTGGATAAAGACATCGACCGTGCAGGCGAGGCGATTAAAGGGGCAAACTCAGGTCGTATTCATACGTTTATCGCGACATCGCCAATCCACATGGAAAACAAGTTGCGCATGAGCGAAGACCAAGTAGTTGAGCAAGCCATCAAAGCTGTAAAACGTGCAGGAAAATGGACAAATGACATTGAGTTTTCGTGTGAAGATGCGGGTCGTTCTGAAATTGATTTCTTATGCCGTATTATTGAAGCGACGATTGATGCGGGTGCGACAACGATTAACATTCCCGATACGGTTGGTTATACCGTGCCAGAACAATTCGGTGCGATGATTGAGACCTTGTTAAACCGTATCCCGAATGCCGATAAAGCGGTGTTCTCGGTTCATTGTCATAACGACTTGGGTTTGGCAGTTGCGAATTCTTTATCTGCGATTATGAAAGGCGCACGTCAAATCGAATGTACGATTAACGGTTTGGGCGAGCGTGCAGGGAATACCTCGTTGGAAGAAGCGGTGATGGCGATTCGTACGCGTCAAGATTACTTCAATATGGATACGCGCATTGAGACTGAACATTTAGTACCTGCGTCTCGATTGGTATCAAGCATTACGGGTTTCCCTGTTCAGCCGAACAAAGCGATTGTGGGTGCAAATGCCTTTGCACATGAGTCAGGCATTCACCAAGATGGTGTTTTGAAAAATCGTGAAACGTATGAAATTATGCGTGCAGAAGATGTCGGCTGGACTACCAACCGAATGGTGTTGGGTAAGCACTCAGGTCGCAGCGCGTTGAAATCACGTTTGGAGGAATTGGGCATTACGATTGATTCTGAAGAAGAGTTGAATCGTACCTTTGCACGTTTCAAAGATTTGGCAGATCGTAAGCACGATATTTATGATGAAGATTTGCAGGCATTGATGACGGATGTGGGCGAGGAAGAGCATGAAACAATCCGTTTCGTGTCAATCAAATCGCATGCGGAAACAGGTGAAACGCCTTCTGCATCTGTCACTTTGTCTATTAATGGACAAGAGCAAGCTCAGACTTGCACTGGTGGCGGCATTGTCGATGCAGCATTCCAGGCAATTGAGTCGATGTTAGAGACAGGCGCAGAATTACAGCTTTACTCAGTCAGTAATGTGACTAAAGGTATTGATGCACAAGCAGAAGTTTCAGTTCGTCTTGAAAAGGGTGGCCGAATCGTTAATGGTTTGGGGGCGGATACAGATATCGTAACGGCGTCTGTGAAAGCCTATGTCAATGCGGTAAATCGTTTGATGGGGCCTGAAGATCGTGCGCATCCTCAGCGCCACGATGTGTAATGTCAAACTATCTTGATTTGATGGGTGTTGATGTTTGGACGCCCAAAGAAATCACAGCACAACAAGCGGCGAATGATTTGCCGCTTTTGTGTATTCAAGATGCGGATGATTTTAATTCCGTTTCTCAAGGCCTACATTTGCTAAAAGACTTAATGAAGGCCTTATCACTTTCTGAAAATGATGTCGTTTTTGGTCATTCTGAGGCCTTAAATTCGATTTCTTTGATGGATTTATTAAACAATCCTTCTCAAAAACAAGCGTTATGGACTCAAATTCGTTCGTAATTCGGCCTCTATTGAATTCGGATATTGATTCGGCTTTCCAAATTGAGCAAACCGCGCATATTGATCCTTGGTCGGAAACGCAATTTAAGCGTTTGACTCAATCACCTTATCAAACCGTGGCTGTGTTTTTTGATGGACAGCTGCTGGCGTACGCGGTTTGGTTTCAGTTGAATTCAGAAGAAGCGGAATTATTTAATATTGCGGTCAGTCCGAGTGCGCAAGGATGTGGGGTTGGTCGGATATTAATGAATGAGTTGAAACAAGCTTGGGATGAGCTTGGGTTAAATCAGGTCTTTTTGGAAGTGCGTGAGAGCAATTGCACGGCAAGGGCTTTGTATCAAAAAATGGGGTTTGAGGAGATTGCTATTCGACCTGATTACTATTCAAAAGAAACAGGTCGAGAAGCAGCCATTAATTACCGTTTAATCTTTTAGGGTGCCATCTAAAAAAGGTTCAACGGTGTTGCGGATCTCGTCCACAACACCGCGCGGCCCTGCGATGATGTTGCCTGATTCTAGGCAGTCTTCACCGACAAAATTTTCACATACGCCACCGGCTTCTCGAACGAGAACGATGCCTGCGGCAATATCCCACTGACATAACGTCATTTCCCAGAATCCATCAAATCGACCACAAGCAACGGTGGCTAAATCCATCGCGGCTGAACCTGGGCGACGAAGTCCTGCTGTTTTGTTAATCATGGCCCGGAACATCCCGATGTAATTGTCTTCGTACGTAAAGTCGCGGAATGGAAAGCCTGTACCAATCAGAGCTGTTTCTAATGTGGTGCGTTCGCTGACTCGAATAGGCTTGTTGTTGAGAAAAGCGCCTTGGCCTTTTTCTGCATGGTATAGCTCATTACTGGCTGGGTTAAATACCACGCCGATGGTGAGTTCATCTTTGTGCTTTAATGCGATAGAGACAGCGAATTGTGGAAAACCGTGCAGGAAATTGGTTGTGCCATCGAGTGGGTCGATGATCCAAATGTTTTCGGAGTCTAGATTTTGCGTGCCTGTTTCTTCGCCTAAAATTCCATCGTCAGGGTGCGAGGCCATCAATGTTTCGATAATCATTTTCTCGGCATTGCGATCCACTTCGCTGACAAAATCATTGATGTCTTTGTTTTCGATGGTCAATTCATCGCGGCGGTGAAGCATGGATTCAATGTATTCGCCGGCTTTTTTTGCAGCGGCAATGGCGGTTTGAAGTCGTTCGCTCATGTTCTGTCCTTTCGGGGGCTGTTGTATAATGCCCAAAATTATAGGATATGAGCATGTTAGATAAGATACGAATTGTTTTGATTGAAACATCACACCCTGGCAATATTGGTGCGACGGCGCGCGCGATGAAAAATATGGGATTGTCGAATTTGGCGCTGGTGCGACCGCATGAATTTCCGTGTGCTGAGGCTTCGGCTCGTGCTTCGGGTGCAACCGATATTTTGGTCAATGCGATGGTGTGTGAGACATTGGAAGAGGCCTTGACAGGTTGCCATTTTGTGATGGGAGCTTCGGCGCGAATGCGAACTGCAAAATGGCCACAATTTTCCAGTAAGGCTTTTTCAGAGGAATTATTGACGCAAGCACAGCATGGAGAAGTGGCGTTGATTTTTGGTCGTGAGCATTCGGGTTTGACGAATGAGGAAATGGATATGTGTCATGCTTTGGTGCATATTCCTGCGAATCCAGGTTACAGTTCGTTGAATGTATCCCAAGCAGTTCAAGTGTTGTGTTATGAGTTATTCCAAGCGAGTGATGCGGCGAATACGTGGGAAGAATCTAAGCAGAAAATCAAATACGCTCAATCAGAAGATATGGAGCGTTTTTATGAACATTTATATCAAACGTTGATTGATATTGATTTCTTGGATGAAGAACGTTCGGATAAATTTATGCGCCGTATGAGAAAAATGTATAACCGTATTCACATGGAAAAAAATGAATTGCATATTCAACGCGGGATTTTGACGCAAGTAAATAAATTGCTTGAGGCGAGCAAACAGGAGTCCTAAATGGGATTGTTTAAACAAATTCGAGACGATGTGCGTTGTGTATTTGATCGCGACCCCGCAGCCAGAAACAGTTTTGAAATCATAACGACTTACCCAGGCGTGCATGCGATGATTTTTTATCGTCTTGCGCATAAGTTGTGGGGCTGGAAGTTGAAGTGGTTGGCGCGTTGGCTGTCGATGTTTGCGCGTTTTTTTAGTGGGATTGAGATCCATCCTGCCGCGACCATTGGTGAGCGATTTTTTATTGACCATGGAACTGGGGTAGTAATTGGGGAAACGGCAGAAATTGGCAATGATGTAACTCTATATCATGGTGTCACTCTTGGGGGGACTACATGGAAAGCGGGTAAGCGACACCCAACATTGATGGATGGCGTTATCGTAGGTGCTGGTGCAAAAATCCTGGGTCCGATTGTGATTGGTCGGAGCGTTAAGGTGGGCTCAAATGCCGTGGTTGTTAAAGATATGCCAGAGAACTCCACCGTTGTGGGCGTGCCTGGGCGAATTGTCAGTTCTGAATTATCCCAGCGTGAGCGAAATGCTAAGGCAAAAATCGCGCAGAAAATAGGTTTTGAGGCTTATGGAGCATCGGCGACATCGCCCGATCCGGAAGCGGAAGCCATCAATCACATGCTGGATCATATCCATGCATTAGATCGAAAATTGCGTGAAATGAATCAGCACGTAAGTGACTTAGGCGGGCAATCAATTGACCTGAGTGATTTGCCGAGTATTGATCGCTACGAAATCAATGTGGGTGACTCAAAAGAATCTTGACCTATTTGTAGGGTTAATATATCCTTATGTTGTACAAGGTTATTGAGGTTTTCTATGAAACTCACATCTAAGGGTCGTTACGCAGTCACTGCAATGCTGGATATCGCGATACATGAAGGTTCAGGGCCAATTACATTGGCTGAAATCTCAGAGCGACAAGATATCTCTCTTTCATATCTAGAACAACTTTTTGCGAAATTGCGTCGTAAAGGGTTGGTCAATAGTTCTCGTGGACCGGGTGGCGGATATCAGTTAGCCTGTGAACCGCAAGATATTACCGTTCGTCAAATTATTGTCGCAGTTGACGAAAATATCGATACTCGCAAGTGCGGTGGTAAGAATAATTGCCAAAACGGTGAAGGGTGTCTTTCGCATTGTTTGTGGCAGGATCTTTCCAACATGATCGAAGAATTTTTGGATGAAATTAATCTAGCCTCTCTTGTTAAGCGCAAAGAAGCACGAGAAGTGATGGAACGTCAAGATATCCGCTTTGCTGCGGGTTTAACGATTTAAGGAGTTGTTATGTCGGTTCATTTAACACCCAGCGCGGCACAGCGAGTTGTTGATATGATTGCTAAGCGCGGCGATGGGATTGGCTTGCGGGTTGGCGTCAAGGTCAGTGGGTGTACTGGTTACGCTTATGTCGTTGATTATGCCGATGCAATTAATGATGATGATCAGGTGTTTGAATCGGAAGGGGTTAAGGTTGTTGTTGATGCAAAAAGCCTCCCTGTGATAGACGGGATGACCTTAGATTACGTCAAAGAAAGCCTGTTAAACGAAGGCTTTGAGTTCAATAATCCAAACGTCAAGGATGAGTGCGGTTGCGGAGAGAGTTTTAGCGTTTAATGTGATAAAATTCACCGCATTACGTAAATGGGAATTCTCTGATGCAAAAAACGCTCTCTATCATTAAGCCCGATGCGGTTCGTCTGAACCTAATCGGGGAAATCTACAGTCGATTTGAAAAGGCAGGTTTGAAAGTGGTAGCTGCAAAAATGATGCAGTTGACAACGGAACAAGCCGCTGATTTTTATGCCGAACATTTAGGCCGACCTTTCTATCCAAAATTACAAGATTTTATGTTGTCCGGACCTGTGATGGTTCAAGTGTTGCAAGGTGAAAATGCCATTGCATTAAACCGCGAGTTAATGGGTGCGACAGAAAATCCAGCTGAAGGCACAATTCGTGCGGAGTTTGCAGAAAACGTGACAATTAATTGCGTTCATGGTTCTGATTCGCCTGAAAGCGCGGCACGTGAAATCGCTTTTTTCTTCGCTGAAGACGAGATCTTTGCTGAATGAGTGACGTTCAAAAAGACGATGCAGTCAATTTATTAGGCCTTGATTTGGATGGGCTTAAATCTTTTTTCGCTGAAATTGGAGAAAAACCCTTCCGTGCTTCTCAAGTGATGAAATGGATTCATCAATTTGGCGTGTCTGATTTTGATGATATGACGAATCTAAGTAAGGCCTTGCGCGAAAAGCTCAAGGCTTCTTGCGTTATTCGTGTGCCTGAAATTGTGATCGACCAAACCTCCAATGATGGCACGCGTAAGTGGTTGCTACGATTAGATAATAATAATTGCATTGAAACGGTGTATATTCCAGAAAACGATCGAGGCACTTTGTGTATTTCTTCACAAGTGGGCTGCGCTTTGGAATGTACTTTCTGTGCGACCGCGAAACAAGGTTTTAACCGAAATTTAGCGGCGTGGGAAATCATCGGTCAGATGTGGGTGGCACACAAAATGTTGGGTGCAGAGCCGAAAGAACGTAAAGTTACGAATGTCGTCTTTATGGGTATGGGTGAGCCGCTTCTGAACTTGAAGCACGTGATTCCGACAGCGAAAATTTTGATGGATGATAATGCATACGGCCTTTCAAAGCGCCGAGTGACGATTTCGACGTCGGGTGTTGTGCCTGCAATGGACAATATCTTCAAAGAAATCGATGTGTCATTGGCGATTTCTTTGCATGCGCCAAATGACGAATTACGCGATGTGTTGGTTCCGATTAACCAAAAATACCCGCTTAAAGAATTGATGGCGGCATGTCAGCGTTACATTGATGGCGGTACGAGTAAGCGTCATATTCTGATTGAATACGTCATGCTTAAAGACGTCAATGATCAGCCTAAACATGCAAGAGAAATGATTCGTCTGTTGAAAGGGATGCCGGTTAAAGTCAACCTAATTCCATTCAATCCGTTTGAAGATTCGGGTTATGAGACAACGGCCTCAAATGATACCTATGCGTTTCAGACGATTTTGCATAATGCGGGTATTCGTACAACGACGCGTAAAACGCGCGGGGATGATATTGATGCAGCTTGCGGCCAATTGGCTGGCAAAGTAAAAGACCGCACACGAAGAACACAACAGTACACTGAGATTCCAGTGTCAGATTTAATAGGATAAGAACATTGGCTCAGATTCAAGCAATTCGCGGCATGAATGACCTGTTTGGTCAAGCAGCATTGGATTTTAATTTAATCGAAAACACGGTTTCAAGTGTGTTGGCTCAATACGGTTACGACCAAATTCGTTTGCCGATTGTTGAGAAAACTGAATTATTTTGTCGTTCGATTGGTGAAGTGACAGACATCGTTGAAAAAGAAATGTACACCTTCGATGATCGTAATGGTGACAGTTTGACTTTGCGTCCAGAGGGGACAGCAGGTTGTGTTCGAGCGGTGATTCAAAATGCGTTGGCGAACCGTGGCGCGACTCAGAAACTTTGGTACAGCGGTCCAATGTTTCGACATGAGCGTCCGCAAAAAGGCCGTTACCGTCAGTTTCATCAGATTGGTGTTGAGTCATTCGGTTTTGCGGGTCCAGATGCGGATGCTGAACAGATTATCATGACGGCACGTTTGTGGAAGGCTTTGGGTATTCATGAGCATGTTGAATTGCAATTGAACTCATTGGGTACGTCTGAGTGTCGTGCTGAATATCGTCAGATTTTGGTGGATTATTTTAATGCGCATTCAGAGCAATTGGATGAAGACAGTCAGCGTCGTTTAACCTCGAATCCGTTGCGTATTTTGGATACAAAGAATCCAGATATGGCGGATTTAGTGGCGAAGGCTCCTAAGTTGTCTGAGCATTTGGATGAGATTTCACAAGCGCATTTAGCGGGCGTACAGGCGCGTTTAGATGCGTGTGGCATTGCTTATACAATGAACGATAATTTGGTGCGTGGTTTAGATTACTACAATCACACGGTATTTGAGTGGGTTACAGACAGTTTGGGCGCACAAGGTACAGTGTGTGCCGGTGGTCGTTACGATGGACTGGTTGAGCAAATTGGTGGTCAGCCAACGCCTGCTGTCGGTTTTGCGATGGGTGTGGAGCGATTAATGGCGATGCTTGAAGTGGCAGGTACTCAGCCTGATGCAC
>JAAZVR010000038.1 GCA_018623305.1 Thiotrichales bacterium
CCCAAACCTTATTCGTACTCGACACAAATGTTTTAATGCATGACCCTAATGCCATTTTTAAATTCGAAGAACACGATGTTTTTCTTCCAATGGCCGTCATGGAAGAGCTCGATGATCACAAAAAAGGTAATTCAGAAGTTGCAAGAAATGTTCGAGAAACCACCAGAAACCTTGTCGCTCTGATTGATGGTGAATCTCATGCTGATATTTTAAAAGGGATCCCCATCAGTAAAGTTGCGCCCAAGATTGAAGGGCTTGAGTTTGGAAAAATATATTTCCAGTCTCACAGCTACGAAAGCACCTTACCATCCGATGTATCTCGATTTAAAGCAGACACTCACATTCTTGGAACCACTCGCGACTTGCAAGAGCGTTTCCCTAGCCATCAGATAACATTAGTCACAAAAGACATCAACATGCGTATTAAAGCAGGCATGTTAGGCATTTATTCTGAAGACTATCAAAATGACCAAGTGCTCGAGGATGTTGATTTACTCTACACAGGGATTGAATATCTCGATGATGAATTTTTTGAAAATTCCGACACGCAAGTTAAGTCATGGAAAGAAGAACACACAACGGTTTATGAGATTACATCACCTGAAGTAGAAAAATGGTTTCCTGGGCTTTGTCTTCACTGTGAAGGACATGGCAATTTCAATGCCATTGTCAGAGAAGTCAATGGGCACACCGCCCGTTTAGAATACAGCTTTGACTTCCAAAAGCGCCAATCTGTGTGGGGCATTCACGCCAAAAATCTTGAGCAAAATTTCGCACTCAACCTTTTGCTTCATCCTGATATTGATTTCGTTACTTTGCTTGGCGTTGCAGGTACAGGCAAAACTATCCTGACACTGGCTGCCGCCTTAGACATGGCGATTGAAATGAATCTGTACGATGAAATAATTGTCACACGCGCCACCATCCCTGTTGGTGAAGACATCGGCTTCTTACCCGGAACAGAAGAAGAAAAAATGGAGCCATGGATGGGGGCTATCGTTGACAACTTAGAAATGCTGATGGGGCTCGACAAAGCCAACGACTGGGAAAAAAGTGCTACTAATGACATCTTGCATCAAAAGATCAAAGTTAAATCGATGAGTTTTATGCGAGGCCGATCATTTATAAACAAACTCGTCATCATCGATGAAGCCCAAAACTTAACTGCCAAACAAATGAAAACACTCATCACTCGTGCTGGCGAAGGCACCAAAATCATCTGTCTTGGCAACATCAGTCAAATTGATTCACCTTACCTGACAGAAACAACATCGGGATTAACTTATGCCGTGGATCGTTTTAAAAACTGGAATCACAGCGCTCACATCACATTGATTGACAGCGTTCGCTCAAGACTGGCAGAGTTTGCTTCGTCTCACCTGTAAACAAATAAAGGCTCCAATTTGGAGCCTTTTACATTACAAGAGCAATTCGAGTTTAGCCTTTTTCTGGCACTTCAAATCCATCTTTACGAGCTTTATCTCGACAATATTCTTCTGCAAACACCATCAACTCACCAATCGCTCGATGGCGGAACTTTTGACGCTGACGCACATGTGAGAATGGACGTGTCAATTTAGGCTCAAGCGAAATCGCTGTCAAAGAATTCAGTTTCAATTCTTTCATCAACGTTGAACGAGACACAATCGCAATACCAACACCCGCTTCAACCGCACCCTTAATCGATTCAGGGCTACCTAACTCCATAACAACATTCAAATCTGATGGCGACATCCCTACTTCCTTCAAAGCGATATCAACAACCGCACGAGAACCTGAACCTTCCTCACGACGGATGAACGGTTGTTTTTTCAAATCCGTCATCTGAAGCACGTCTCGCTTCGCGTACTCGTGGTCGTTCGGCACGATCACAACCATCTCATCGTAACGACAAATTTCAACTTCTAGATTTTTATTCGGCACTTGCGCTTCGACCAAACCCAGGTCGATTACATTATTCTCAACCATCGAAACGATCGTATCCGTATTTCCGACTTGTAATTGAATCGACACTTCAGGGTATTCTTTTTTGAACGCCGCTAACAATGAAGGCAGTAAGTATTCAGCAATGGATGTACTCGCACCCAACTGCAAATTACCATTGACATCACCTGTCATGCATCGAACTTCATCGTTCATTTGCTCGTACAAATCAAGAATACGATCAGCGTATTCATAAACCACTCGCCCCGCTTCGGTCAATGTGATTTTGTTGTGAGTTCGGTCAAATAAACGTGTATTAAAAACGTCCTCTAACTGTTTCACCTGAAAAGTCACGGCAGGTTGAGTCATGTGCAACGTTTCCGCAGCTTTCGTGAAACTCAAAACTTTTGCAACCGTGTGAAAAACCTGTAATCGGCGATCAGCCATCAGAAACCTCTTGACACATAAATTTTTTTAATCGGATTTATCTTGTGGATATTAAACAACAATTTATGAAAAAGCAACATTCAATGGGAATCACGAAAGACTGGCAACTCTAACTGATAACGTATCGATGCAACCCGAACGATTAATATGATTAATAACGTTGCGACAATATTCCACCATTGCATGCCGAAATAAACTTCCGTTAAAACATACAAAAGCGCTCCAGCTAACGATGCACTGGCGTAAATTTCTTTACGCAATATTAACGGCATTTCACCCGCTAAGACATCTCGGATCATGCCGCCGAACACACCGGTCATCACGCCCATAATAATTGCAATCGTTGGAGAAAAGCCAAGAGCAAGCGCCTTGTGCGCTCCCAATATCGTAAAGACCGCCAATCCCAATGCATCACTGTATAAAAGCACTTGAGTGGGTATGCGACGTACTCGAGCTGAATAAAATGTCGCTATCGAAGCCACACAAGCCACATAAATATAAGTCACGTCTTGAGTCCACCCAACAGGCACATTCAGAATCAAATCTCGCAGAGTTCCGCCACCTAGCGCAGTCACCACTGACAGCACTGTTACACCAAACAAATCCATTTGTTTACGCCCAGCCGCTAGCGCACCCGCAACTGCAAAGACCGCTGTTCCAAATAAATCTAAGGCGTATAACCCTTCCATGTATTACAGATCATCCAACAAAGCAGAATACGCATCCGCATCCATAAGAGACTCAGGAATCTCTGTAACACTCATTGTAAACAAGGCTTTATCATACGGCTCGTCGTTCACGGCCTCAGGCTCATCATCTAAATCTTCATTCACAGAGACAATTTCACCTGCTGCAGGCGCAAACACATCCGATGCAGTTTTAACAGATTCAACCACCGCACATTGTTCTTGCGCTGTCACTTGTCGGCCAATCTCTGGCATTTCGATAAACACCAAATCGCCCAGCAAATCTTGCGCATAGTCGGTTATTCCAACCGCATAATTCCCGTCATCTTGCTTTAGCAACCATTGGTGAGTTTCACTGTAAAGACGATCATTAGGTACTTGACTCATTTAGAGATCCTTTTGTTTAAGTTGTTCTTCAATGCGATCCAATCGCTCGATTACATGTTTCATATCGCGGTGCTCTTCCGCTTCCGTTTGGCGCTGCAACTGCTTCACCAACCTTAATAATTCTTTCTCTTCTTGATTCAATTCTTCATTAATGAAAATAATTGAAATCATGGCCGTGCCCAGTGAAAAGACCAATACTGACAAAATCACGAGCACTGACCCCAGGGCCATGCCTAGAGACGTCACAGGAACAACATCCCCATAACCGACTGTCGTGAGCGTGGTGATTCCCCACCACATGGCCTCGCCCCAAGTTTTGATGCCAGGATCCACCCACCAAAGCAACGTCGAAACCCCCACCAACAACACCAAAACCAGCACTAAGGCTCGATTTAAGAATCGTTTATTCGACGTCGCCTTCATGGATTTTTTCTCGCACTGCGCGGTAAGTCACGCCCGAACCCTAATGCAAATTGCGTCATAGGCGTCTTCACAGGCGTGATTTTATTCATCATAGGTAAACTGCGTTCACGCAACCACTGAAGGGGTGCTGGCAGAGGCGCAAACAACTGTTTAATCACATCCATACCGTTTTGCACCCAAGCAGTATCACTTCGACGTCGCTCATAACGTTTCAACACCGACACACTTGAAATAGACTCTCCACGCTGATGCGCTTGAATTAATTCTTCTGCAAGCGTAGCTGCATCGATAAAACCTAAATTTGCGCCTTGCCCCGCCATCGGGTGAATCGTATGGGCCGCATCGCCGACCAGAGCAATGCCTTCCGACACCATTTGACCTGCTCGTCGCTTAACCAATTCAAAGCCACCTCGCGCACCGACTTCAGTTACTTGCCCCAACATCAAACCCGAGGCCTCATTGAGCGCCTGTTTAAACTCATCATCACTCAAGCCATTCGCCCACTCTTTTTGTTCAACAGGCATATACCAAGCGATGGAACTTGAACCATCGGCCAACGGCAAAAAAGCAAAAGGGTTATCATCGTTGTAACGTTGCCAACAGGTGTTTTGATGCGACTGCTCTGTGCGAACATTGCCGACCATCACAAATTGCTGATAAGGCTTTTCAATCCATTCAATGTCAGCACTCTCACGCACCACGGAACGCGCACCATCCGCACCCACAATCAAATCCGCGCAGATTTGACGATCGCCTTCCAAGGTAATTTCTCGCGTCACAGCGTCAATCGATTGAATCGACACACCCTCCATCAAATCCACTTTTTGCTTTGCTCGCAATTCCTGCCACAAAGCCCATTGAATATGGTCATTTTCCACAAGAGTGCCGAGGTCTTTTTCACCTACATCGGCAGCATCGAAATGCACCGCATGGCTCAATTCCCCTTCCCAAACGTGCATATCTGTGTAGGCCTGCATTCGTTCTGAAATCAACCGATCCCAAGCACCACAATGTCGCAATATATTTTCGGATGCACGAATCACCGCACTCACGCGCAAGCGCATCGTTTGAGTCGCCTCGAATGTTTCGGGTACATTCATACGTTCCAACAAAGCGACTTTTAATCCGGAGTCTTGCAAACTCGCAGCCAAGGTCGCACCCACCATGTGCCCCCCGACAATCACCACATCAAACTTTTCCATTTGGCAAAATCCCCCGTGTGAGTTTTGGCAATCGACCCCAAAGCCCCATTGTAAATTTGGCAAACACCCGCTTCAACGCCGGAATGGCGTCAAAGGCAATCAATCCTACACCACGCATATGTCCAATCAACGTCATTGGTGCACCAAACAACTCAATCAATCCATCGGTAAACACTACGACGCGCTGGTGGTCTTTGTGACGTTTCTGCATAAAGGCTTCAAGCACAGTCTGTTCAACCAAAGAGCCTTGTGCTGATAACAATTCCACAAGTTCAGCGACATCGCGCAGGCCTAAATTCAAACCCTGCCCCGAAACGGGATGCAAGCTGTGAGCAGCATTACCAATCAATATACATCTTGCCTGCACTGGCTCGGGAACCTGAACCAGTTCCAAAGGATAAGACGCTCTGTCTTTAACTGACAATAAACGACCCAATCGAAAACCAAATCGTTGCTGAAAGCGCTTTATAAACTCAGCATCGGACAAAGCCTTCATCGCATCAGCCTTATCTGGAGTCATGGTCCAAACCATAGCGGATTCGCGTCCTTCAAGCGGCAAAAAAGCCATAGGTCCTTCGTCACTGAATCGCTCATATGCCACCTGCTCATGTGGCTTTTCATGGATAGCTTTCGCCACCAGCGCAACTTGGTTGTAGTCTTTTTTCTTAGTCTTCAAATTTAACATTGAGCGCACACTGGAGTCTTTTCCATCGGCCGCAACCACCAAATTCGCATGCACTTCGATTTTTCCATTCGTGCTTTCAACAGTGACCTGCTCGTAATTCGCTTGATGCTCTATCGCAACAACTCGAGCAGGTGCACGCCAATCAATATTAGGGCACGCTGCAATCTCACGTTCGATTGCCCAACCTAAATTACCCGCGCGCACGGTGTAACCTAAAGCTGGCACATCATAACTTTCAGCGTGAATCGTCGAAGTCCCGAAAAAACCTTTTTGAGACACATGGATATGCTGAATTGGAGTATTGGGCAGTTCTGACCAAACCCCCACGGCTTCTAGCATTTGCTGACTAGACTGAGAAATCGCAATGGTGCGCTGATCAAAGCCCGGCAGAGTTGAAAAATCCTCAACAGCCTCAACCACCATCACTGACTGCTGAGTCTTTTGTAAGGCCAGTGCGAGCGTTGCGCCCACAGGCCCACCACCTACAATCAAAATATCAACGTGAACTGGACTCATGATTCATAAAACCCTCTATTTCAGCAACAGTTCTTGGTAAACCTAAAGTTAAGATCTCATAGCCCTCTGGCGTTACGCGCACATCGTCTTCAATGCGCACACCGATATTCCATTCAGGGATGTACAAACCAGGCTCGACGGTCAGCACCATATTCGGCTCTAATTTTCGCCACTCGCCTGATTGCTTATATTGCCCAACATCATGCACATCCATGCCCAACCAATGCCCTGTGTTGTGCATGTAGTATTGACGGTAAGATTCCGTGTTCATCACCGTTTCAACCGTGCCATCCAGCAGGCCCATATCAATCAAACCACGACACAAAACACGAACCGCAGCTAAATGCACTTCGTTGTATGCAACACCTGGCTTGACGGTTTGAATCGCGGCTTTTTGCGCGGCTAAAACACACTCATACACCTGTTTTTGCTTGTCTGAAAATCGACCTCGCGCGGGGAAACAATGCGTCACATCGCCTGACAAATATTCAAATTCCGCACCTGCATCCACCAAAATCAAATCATTTTCGGCAATCACATCTCGATTGGTCGTGTAATGTAAAACACACGCATTTCCGCCTGAAGCCACAATCGAATTAAACGCCACCCGCGGACTGCCTTCCGACATAAATTGAGATTCTAAAGCGGCTTGAATTTGATATTCATACGTCGCATTCATCGCTGAACGCATCGCGGCTTTATGGCCTTCCACTGTGATTCGACACGCTTCACGTAAAATCTCAATTTCTTCATCGGATTTAATCAAACGTTGCTCATGCAAAATCGGCTGAACAAATTCAATTCGCACGGGCGCATTCACGCCTTGTCGAACTCGACCACGCAAGGTCTTAACCGCGTCAAAAACCCACGCATCCAACTCATCATCTTCGCCCCAATCAAAAGCCAAAGTTTGACGATTTTCCATTAATCGAAGCGCTTGTTCGTCGAATTCATCAAGTTCATAGGCATCATCAACACCTGCAATTTCAACCGCGCCTTCAGCACCCGCTCGAATCCCTGTCCACACTTCTTTCTCAGGGTCTTTTTCACGCACGAACAAAACCGTTTCCGCTTCAGCATGGCCCGGCAATAACAGCAACATCGCATCGGGTTCATCAAAACCTGTCAGATAATAAAAATCACTGTTCTGGCGAAAAGCGTATTCCACATCGCGGTTACGAATCTGCTCTTTCGCCGCGGGAATCAAAATGGCAGTTTGCTCATCAAACAATTCCATCAAGGCCTTGCGACGGTTTTGAAACACAGACACATTCATTTAATGAACCTGCTCAGATGTTTCAACAATCGGTTTTGGCGCAATCGGATTCAACTCCTCATTCATTGTCATCACCGCAACACGCACGTACTCCGAGATTTCAAATAAATCAGATTCATCGTCTTCGATTTCATCTTCATCGTATTCAACATTGGTCGTTTGCTGGGCGATTTGCGTCAAATCCTGCATCATTTCGCCCAAAGTGCCTGACATTTTCTCAGGCGTCAAAGCACCGCCTTCAGCCATACCAAAAATAAAACCCGTACACCATTGGCCTAAAGCATCGGCACGAATCCAAATCGGTTCATCTTCATCAGGCAACATTAAATCCAATTCCAAAGACGGCGAATTCAACGAATCAAACACCTCTTTGACAAACTTTTCAAACTGCTCTTTTAGCTCATCGTCCATGTACGGATCGCCCAACATTTTCATCGCCCAAAAATCAAAATCCAAACGTTTTTGAGCGCACAAAAGCCCACAAGTCCCCCCGTGCAAATACGATGCACTGTCCACATCGCGGTAGGCTTCAATTAACTGTGATAAGGCGAGATAATCCATCGATTCCATGTTGATTCCTAAGCTATAATTGAGTGAATTTTACACCAATACCTTAATGTCTATGTCAAAACAAAATACCGTTGAACTGTTCATTTTAGACAAGTCATTCAAACTGCATTGCGCCCCTGAAGATGAGGCCTTATTAAAAGCAGCTGCAAAGTCTTTAACCGAACGTTTAATGGATTTACAGAGACGCGTGCCTAGCGATAAATTGTTTATGATGGCCGCTTTACAACTCAACGTTGAGTTACTTTCAAAAACACAGGGTGCTGAATCGCTCGAAAACGACTTAAAAGCACTTAGAAAAGTCATTTCGGAATTGAATTGCGAATAGTTTTTCGCTAAAGTTCAACTCAAGGCGTGTTCTGATGTGCTCGCTTGGGGGATCAAATCCCTTAGAACCTAA
>JAAZVR010000039.1 GCA_018623305.1 Thiotrichales bacterium
GGTGTTTATCACAACCTACTGCGTAAATGGGTCGAGGTGTGAATCGGTGGTGTAACAAAATTTGATTAGCGATACAATTGGCAACAAATTTAAATTATGACTTTCAATGTTTTGTAATCAAAATGAATGAACTATCGCTAATGAAAACATAATTGTTGAGTAGTAAGGCCAATCGTTTATTGGCTTTCTTTTTGACTATCGTTATAGCCTTCGGTATATTACGAAAAAATACTAAACGGCAATGAGTAATGAACTTCAAAAAAACAGGATTAACCTTTATTTCAGGCGCGTTATTAATGGCCTCAAGCACAATCGCGCAAGCTGAGGAAATCAAAGTCGCGGTGGCGGCAAATTTCTATTCAGTGCTGCAAAAATTAGCAGTGCCGTTTGAGCAACAAACGGGTTATCAGGTGAAAATTTCTTCAGGCCCAACTGGCAAACTCAAAGCACAAATTGCTAATGGCGCGCCCTTTGATGTGTTTTTAGCGGCCGATGTGAAAAGCCCGAAGGCTTTAGATCAAGGGGGCTTTATTAAGCCAGGTTCTCGTTTTACTTATTCGTATGGGCGACTGGCTTTGTGGTCGCCGACGGCAAACGATGCAGCGCAGGTTGAGCAACAGCTGAACGATAAAGCGTGGCGTTATTTGGCCATTGCCAACCCTAAGGCGGCGCCGTATGGCGTAGCGGCGGTCAGTGTATTGAAACACTTAAATGTGTACGATCAGTACAAAAAAGGGCATTTAGTGATGGGTGAAAATATCGGTCAAACTTATCAATTTGTGGCGACGAAAAACGCACAAGCGGGCATGGTGGCGTATTCGTATGTGAAAGACCCGAAACACTCGAATCAAGGTGCTTATTGGTTGATTCCAGCTGAGTGGCATGCGCCTTTGGAGCAACAAGCGGTGATTACAAAAAAAGGCCAAGATAAAGCGGCGGCTCAAGCGTTTATGGATTTCTTGAAGTCCGACCAAGCCAAGGCTATGATTCTGACTTTCGGTTATGCAGTTCCCTAAAGGCAGTTCCCTAAAGGCATGGATGAATGAATGAAGCTCAATGGATCATTTTTGGCGTTGCAATTGACCCGACGCCGATTTTTCTGACCTTTAAAGTCGCGCTTGTTACAACGATTGTACTGCTGACTATCGGTATTCCGATGGCATGGTGGATGGCGCGAATGCAATCACGTTGGAAAGTCTTTTTAGAAGCAGTTGTTGCCTTGCCTTTGGTGTTGCCACCTACCGTGCTCGGTTTTTATATGCTGATTTTGATGAATCCTGAAGGCAGTGTGGCCACGGCTTTGCGTGTGTTTGGGCATGATGGACAGCTCACTTTTACTTTTGCAGGCCTTGTCGTGGCGTCTGCGTTTTATTCCCTTCCCTTTGCGGTTCAGCCTTTGATGCACGCCTTTGAACAAGTCCCACAAGATTTGATTGATGCGGCAAAAACCATGCGCGCGAAAACCCTCGATTGGTTTTACAACATTGTGTTGCCGCTTTCGCGTCGAGGCTTATTGACCGCCGCGACCTTGGCGTTTGCGCATACGGTCGGCGAATTCGGTGTGGTCTTAATGGTCGGCGGTAATATTCCAGGAGAGACGCGGATGGTGTCGATTGCGATTTTTGATCACGTCGAAACCTTGGAATATGCTCAAGCGCACGTGCTTTCAACCTTGATGTTGATTTTCTCATTCTCGGTGCTGTTCTTGGTGTATGCCTTAAATCGCCGTTTTGCGGTGAAGGTGGGATAAATGTTGCAGATTTCTTTAGACGTTCATTATTCAGACTTTCATTTGTCAGTGAGTGATTTAGCGATTCAAACGCATGGAGTAACGGCCTTGTTTGGTCGTTCAGGCAGTGGTAAATCGACGTTGTTAAAAGCGATTGCAGGACTGGAGCCGATGGCCGCTGGGCGTATTGAGTTTAATGGAGAGACTTGGTTGGCGCAGTCAAAATCCACCCCCACTCAGCAGCGCAATATTGGCTATGTGTTTCAGCAAGGTGCGCTTTTTCCGACGATGACTGTGCGTGAAAATTTAGCCTTCGCTCGCGATCGAGCGCCGAAAGATTTGGGTTTGGAAACGATAGCGAAGGCCTGTCAAATTGAGCATCGTTTGGATGCGAATGTGGCGTCTCTTTCGGGTGGTGAAAAACAGCGTGCAGTGATTGCGCGGACTTTGTTGTCTGCGCCTGATTTATTGCTGTTGGATGAACCTATGTCTGCTCTGGACAGTCAAACCAAATTGGAGATTTTGCCGTTTTTAGAGCATTTAAAAATTGAGCTTAATTTGCCGATTATCTTGGTCAGTCATAGTCCTGATGAAGTGCTTCGTTTAGCCGATCAGGTGGTGTTTATGGCCGATGGTCGGGTGAGCTCGGTGGAGTCCGTTGAACACGCTGTGAGTCGCAGCGACTCGCCGTTGTTTGTCGAAAGTGGCCCAGTGTCGCTGTTATCTGCGGTGAAAGCGCAGGAAGATGCGGATGACCATATTGTTGAGTGGACGATAGCGGGTTCGAAACAATCGTTGCTGTTGCCGATTCACGAAGACCATGACATGAATGAAGCGCGTTTGAGCATTCGCGCGGCAGATGTATCGATTGCTTTAGAACAACCCACACGGACCAGTTTACTCAATCATTTACACGGCACCGTGTCTGCGATTGAGATCCAAGGCCATAGTGCTTTGGTGAGTGTCGATGTGGATGGGCATTGTGTGTATGCACAGATTACCCAACGTTCAGTACGAGCCTTGGGCCTGCAAGTTGGGCAATCTGTGGTGGCGTCGGTGAAAGGCGTCAGCGTGGTTTAGCGGATAAAAGCTGATCTCTAACGTCTTTAGACAGCGCGTTTTCCCCAAGCCAAATAGAGAAGTATGTTTCCTTGAACCCCTGAGTTTGAGTTTCATAAATTGGGGTGTTGTTTAGAGCTAAAACCGTGCCTTTTTCAGGTAGGTGCTCAAGTGTGTAGCAATCCCCTTTAGCTACAGACTTATATTGGTTATGTAGCTGATTTATTGAGGCTTTTACATCGCTTGGAAGCTGATCTGGTAAGGCCTTATTAGCAGCTTTGATTATGTCTTCTCGATCAATTGAGCGGTGGTAGCATAATTCGAGTTTCAACGGCGTTTCGTGCGCTAGAGCATTATCAGGTGAAATCTCGATAGGACTGTAGAGCTTCGCATCATAAATGGAAATGAACCCTGCCCATTTTGCTTGAGCTTCACCCACCATCGCCCAATTTGCATAAGCAGTCTGGCTAAGAAACAAAAATAAGCTGACTAAGATTTTTTGAAAAATAAAGTGACTTCGCCCAATCGAATGCCCCATTTACTCACCTCTGCACGATTAATCATAGTGGTGTTATCTTGTAAAAACATCCAGTCATCAAATTGGACGTTAACCACTCTATCGCCAATTGGCAAAGCCAATGTATAAGACCAATTCAGTACACTGCCTGCGGATGAGCCTTTGGCATGTCCAATGACATCTTCTGCTGTGCCAATGTAGTGCCCATCTTCTGTTTGGGTAATTGTCCAAATTCGTGTTTGCTTTTCACCGTCATCATAAATGAATCGTTCGTCTAACGTCAGAACATTGCCTTCAATTGTTCCTGTGATTGTGACGTTGAAACGACGTTTAAGCGTACCAAATCGGTCTTGAAATTGTCCCCAAGCCTCAGTTTTACCCTCAAAGTAATTGAATAAATCAAATTTTGGTTGAGTATGGGCATAGTCTTGGACTTTCATAGAGGAACATCCTGTGATGAGGCTAAAAATTACGGCAAACAAGGCAGTACGAAACATACTTTTTAATCCGATTCATGAATTTAGATTATATTTATACATAACGTATATGTTTTATCAAGGATTTGTATAGTGTTTGTTTATGCCTTAATGTCCATCCCCTTGGTAATCCTCTCATTGCCAATCTACATGTATCTTCCTAGCTTTTATGCTGAGCAGTTTGGGTTGAGCTTGGGAGCTATTGGCTTGGTACTTTTTCTGATTCGATTGACCGATGTCATAACGGATTCTTGGGTGGGAGTGCAATCCGACCGGATTCCGTTAGGGCGCACTCAGCAAATGATCTTAAGTTCGCTTGTTTTGAGTGCGTCGGTTTGGTATCTGATGAATCCAGCTGAATGGATGCAAACACTATTAGGGCTTTCGGTGCTGAGTTTTATCACCTTTTTAGCGTGGACTTGGGTCAATGTGCCTTATCAAGCGATGTTGGCAGAAGTATCAGATTCAAAGACTCGTTCAACCTGGGCCAGCACCCGTGAGGCGTTTTCGATTCTCGGTGTTATAGGTTTAATGATGGCTCCAGTTTTGCTTAATGTTGAGCCCTCGTCGGTGGAATTCTTTGAGCTTTTTAGCCAATTTTTTATTGTGATTCTATTCAGTATTTTGTTTGCGTATTGGCTGAGTTTTCGAAGCATATCTTCACGACCCTCTCTAAATTGGAATTACAAAAAACTAATCCAAGAGGCACCTGAGACAGTTGCTATTATGCCCAGCTATTTTTTGAATAACTTGGCCAATGCACTGCCCGCAGTTTTGTTTGTGATGTTTGTCTCGGACGTTTTAAAGCTCAAGGAGGACATGGGTATTTTGCTTTTGAGTTACTTTTTTGCTGGCTTATTAGCCTTACCTTTGTGGGTGTATTGGGCTAAAAAAGTGGGTCAAATGGTGGCTTGGAAACATTCAATGATACTTGCCAGCGTGTGTTTTTCAGGTGTTTTTCTTCTAAGTGCAGGAGATTTTTGGGGATTCTGGCTGATTTGCGTTTTGACAGGTTTGAGTCTGGGCGTTGATCTGGCGATACCAAGCGCGTATCAAGCAAATTTAGCGGATCGAGTAAACCGAAGGTTAAATACGAGTATTAGTGGCACATTGTTTGGGGTGTGGGGGTTGCTGACAAAGTTGTCTATGGCCATGGCCGTAGGGATCGCTTTGCCAGTGGTAGATTTTTTGGGTGTTTCTTGGGTTTGGGTTATGTATGCCCTACTGCCAATTATGCTCAAACTTTGGGCGGTTGTTCTTCTGGGGCGTGATCGCCCAACACAATCGCCATCCAGTGCGGGTTAGTTTAGCTTGAGTTGCTGCCTCGTTTGTTCATAACAGTCAGCACAAAACTGAATGAATTTATCTGAATTTGAATGTTGAGGCCAAACTCCAGTTTTCGTGTTTAATTGCCCTGCTTCTATTTGATAGCGCGCTAACGAGTGGATGTAGTGCCTGCGTTGAGCTGCATCGATGACAAGCGGTGGATAGCCTGATTTAAGTAACGGAATATTCGCTAACAATCGCGCCATACGCCCATTGCCGTCAGCGAAAGGGTGGATGTGAACAAAGCCGATGTGAGCTTTGGCATAGGTTTCAATGGCTTCATTCAGGGAGTGAATCTCACACGTATTGATAAAATCAAGCCACTCTGCCATTAAGTTGGGAACGGATTGAGGTAAGGCGTATTGGATAAAGATGTGTTGGCCTTCAGAATCTAGGGCATTGGTGCCATTAGGTTCATTTTTCCATTCGCCGACAGGGGCGTATATATCCATGATTTTTTCCGTTTGCACCGCTTTGTGAAGCTCAAATAAATGCTCTGCTGTGATGGGTTGGTTGGATGAAACCAACTGATACACCAGTTCAATGGCGCGAGCGTGACCGACCACTTCTTGGTGATCTTTTAAAGGTTTTCCTGCAATGGTTAAGCCGTACTCTAAAACTTCAAAGGTTTCGCCTTGAGTCAGCGTATTGCCTTCCAGTGATGTGGATGAATAAGTCCAGATATCTCTTAGTTTGGCTAAAACATAGGCGCGTTGCTCTTTGGGAACGTCGTTTAGAAAACCGATAAGGGGCTGGGATTTTGGTTGGTATTGATAACGTGTGGCGCGTTTTTGACCTGTGCGAATAAGTAGGCCTTCTTCAACCCATTGGACAAGCCAGCGGCGCAGGGTGCGTTCAGAAACCTCATCATTAAAAGACGTTTTTAGTTCAGGCAGACTGAAGTCTGACTTTAGGCTTTGAATATAATTTAAAACGCGTTGTTTAAGTGTTTTATGATTCATACGGCCAATTATACGGCCATATTTTAAGTTTTATGGCCGTATTTTGACGGAAAAATAAGTGGATTTAGGCCTTATCACTGAGGATAACGGCTATCCAACGAGTGTCTTCGTATTGTTCAAGGGCGATTTTGACAATCATCGTGAGCGGAATCGATAAGAACATCCCGACGGGACCAAACAGCCAGCCCCAAATAATCAACGATAAGAACACTACTAAAGGTGATAGGCCAAGGCCTTTGCCCATGTATTTCGGTTCGACGATATTGCCCATCACGACGTTGATCGTAACGTAGCCGATGGCGACCCAGGCAGCGTCGGCAAAGCCGAGTTGAATCATCGCCAAAATCACCGCGGGGATAGCGGCAATGAGTGAACCGACATTGGGGATGAAATTCATCAGCATGGCAATCAAACCCCATAGTACAGGGAAATCCACACCCATAAACATCAGCATGACAGTGACTAAAAACCCTGTGCCTAAACTGACCAGTGTTTTGATGAGTAAGTATTGATGGGTCTTCTCAGCAAAAGTATTGGCGTTGCGAGTGTCGAGATTCGCTGCTTCAATTTTCTTCGGGAAATGCGCTTCTTCGAGTAGCAGGAAAATCACGATGAACATGACTAAAAATACATTGGTGAGAAGTGAGCTGACGGCGGACAGCACTTCACTGGTCATGCCCATAATTTGTTGAGGGTTGATGCGTTCTTGCAGTTCTGCCGAGGTGATGGGTAAGTTGAATTGTTCTAATAAGGGCGTGATGGAGACCAACAGGGATTGAAGTCGGGTTTCGTAGGTGGGTAAGTTGGTCATAAAGCTATCCACTGAATGACTGACGACCCAAACGACAGAACCGCCGAAGAGGAAAATGACCGCTAATAAGGCCATGACCGCGGCACCTGATGGCACACCGCGCTCAGTCATTAAGCGCAAAAACGGCAAGCTGATGATCCCGATGAATAAGGCTAATAAAATTGGAATGACAATGGCTTCAGCCATTTTAAGGCCTGCCAAAATGACGATGATGCTGGCCAAGCCCAGCAACCAGTTTAATTCTTTTGATGTGTTCATTCCGATCCCCTATTTCTCCATTGTTGAAAGTATATCAATATCCATTAATTCTCTTTATAATCAGTGAGAAATTAAATATAGGAGATCCGTTATGAAACGTTTTTCAACCTTTCTAACTGTTTTATTGACATCACTTGCTTTGGCTTTGAGCACGGCTAATGTAGCGCATGCGAAAAAATTTGGTGGCGGTAAGTCGTTTGGTATTAAGAAAAATTCTTCAATGTTTGAGCGTAAGGCGACTCAGCCTAAGGCACCGACATCAAAGCCTGCTCAGGCAGCACCTAACAATACAGCACCTGCGGCTGGTGCGGGTGCGGCCACTGCGGGTAAAACGGCAGCGGCTTCGGGCGCGTCGAAATGGATGGGTCCATTGGCGGGCTTAGCGGCGGGCGGGGTGTTGGCTGCGATGCTGTTTGGCGATGGCTTTGAAGGTTTTGCAATGATGGACTTCTTGTTGTTCTTGGGTTTAGCCGTTCTAGGCTTTATGCTGTTGAAACGTATGATGGCGGGTCGCGCGCAGCAACAACCGAGCTATGGCGCGCAAATGCCACAACCCACTCAGCAACGTGAAATGACACCTGAGCACGTTCAAATGAAAGAACGCCAAACGGTTTCAGAGCCAGTTCAAGCGGGTCAATCAATGGCGGTGCCAACGATTGGTTCGGGTTTGTCGGATTCAGTCGAGCCTGTCGCAGCGGACGATATGCCAGCTTGGTTCGAAGCCGATGCTTTTGCAGAAGGCTCTAAAACGAATTTTGTGAACCTTCAAGCGGCGTGGGATTCAGGCGATATGTCTGAAATTCGTCCGTTCTTGTCTGCTGAACTGGCCGCGGCGATTGAAATCGAGTTGGCTAATCGTGGTGATGAAAAAAATGTCACAATCGTTGAAGAAGTGAATGCAGAAATGGCTCATGCCGGTCGTGATGGCGATCAGTTTGTGGTGAGCATTCAGTTCAGCGGTTGGATTAAAGAAGGTGAAAATGCCGATTCTGAATCGTTCCAAGAAGTGTGGCATATTGCTCGTGATTGGAATGGCGAAGGTGCATGGCAAGTGGCGGGTATTCAGCAAATTTGAGTACCCCTTTCTTAAAAGTCGTCTATCAAGACGACTACCTTCTCGTATTGGATAAGCCTTCGGGCTTACTCAGCGTGCCTGGGCGTGGCGCGGATAAGCAAGATTGTTTGTCCGCCCGCGCCCAGTCTGTTTATAGC
Source organism: Thiotrichales bacterium (assembly GCA_018623305.1). Taxonomy (GTDB): domain Bacteria; phylum Pseudomonadota; class Gammaproteobacteria; order JAAZVR01; family JAAZVR01; genus JAAZVR01. The sequence continues at coordinate 8,351 of JAAZVR010000039.1, forward strand.
GATGCTTTAGTGGTTCACCGTTTGGACGAGGCCACCTCGGGTCTGGTGTTGATGGCGCGAGGTAAAACGATGCAGGCGGAGATGAGCCGTCAATTTCGTGAGCGAATACCTAAGAAGGATTACATCGCTGTCGCGTCAGGTTTAATTGAAC
>JAAZVR010000040.1 GCA_018623305.1 Thiotrichales bacterium
ATCAAGGAAAGATAACCTCTCACATTTTTATCTTCTTGAAAAGCAAAAGCGTTTTTTTGAGAATACGTTGGAGGAATTTCTCTTTTGGTTTGTTGCAGCCATAAACCACTTTTTACATACGTCCCCTTCACGCACTCCTGCATTGGCAAATGCACCTTCGAGCTGGACTTTCTTAACCAACACACCATAATCCAGAGCAATCTCTTCACGCTCTTCAGGTGTCAAATCTCTAAAATCTGCGCCTAGCGTTGAATTTTTCAGTTGGCCTTTTGGTGCACGAGCTGTTTTTTCATCCGACAAGGCTTCAATCACCACCTGCTTATCCAGTCGATCACCTTCACGAATCAAGGTTAATTCGGCTTCTGTTTCGACGGGCGTCATTCCCACCATTGGCGGCAAATCCCAAGATTTTTCAATCGGTTTACCTTTGTATTCAATGATGACATCACCTGCTTCAAGCCCTGCTTTGGCCGCAGGGCTATCCGGATAAACTTGCGCCACTAGAGCACCTTGGGGTTTTTTCATACCAAACGATTCGGCAAGTTCATAAGTCACTTCTTGAATCTGCACACCCAAGTAACCTCGAGTCACGAAACCGTCTTTTTTGATTTGATCCACAATATACATCGCCAAATCGACCGGAATGGCAAACGACAAGCCCATAAACCCACCTGAACGGCTGTAAATCTGTGAGTTAATCCCAATGACTTCGCCATTTAGGTTAAATAGAGGACCACCCGAGTTACCAGGGTTGATTGCCACATCCGTCTGGATAAACGGGACATATAAATCGTTTGGCAAACTGCGCTTTTTAGCACTGACAATGCCCGAAGTGACTGTGTAATCGAATCCAAATGGCGAACCAATCGCAGCAACCCACTCACCGACTTTTAGCTCATCAGACTGACCTAACTTTACAATCGGTAAATTCTTAGCCTTAACCTTGATCAGCGCCACATCCGTTCGCTTATCACTCCCAATCAGCTCAGCTTCCAACACTTTATGATCACTCAAGCGAACTAGAATTTCATCTGCACCTTCGATTACGTGGTGGTTGGTGACGATATACCCATCGTTAGAAATGATAAAGCCCGAACCAATTGAGCTGGCCTCTTCTTTAGGTTGTTGTTGTGGCATTCCGGGAATACCAAAAAAGTGACGAAAAATCTCGTCTGGCATACTCGGCATTTGCGGATGTCTAGACGTTCTTTTCAAGAATTTCTTAGTTGAGATATTCACGACTGCAGGAGCGTTATCTTCGACCAACTGAGTAAAATCAGGGTAATTCGCAGCCTGCGAGGTCAAACTGGTTAAACTGAGCGAAGCACCGATCAAAAACGCTGCTGCAATCTGAGTCCATTTATTCATATACTGCATCTCCTAGTTTTCGAATGATTCTTGGTTCATCACCAATCAACATAATTTTCGACTTCAATATTCGAGTTAATGCAAACCCTAGCAATAACCCCGCAAAACCACTGAGTACCTGCAAGCTCTGTGATTCACTCATCTGAGCAATAAAACCTGCAGCCAACATCATCATAATCAAAGGTGGAAAATAAGCCACCAACAACTGTTTTATAAAGGCCGTTTCCGATAATCCAAGCACGACCTCATCACCCACTTCGACTGGATGAGTGTTTGGAATCGTTAATTCAACTGTGTTTCGCACAAACAGCTTAGACAAACTCGATGTGCCACAAGCCTCGCTGCTCTGACAACCACCACATGCAGTCGAACGCTGAGCGGTCACCGTTACAGCCTGCTCCGACACTGAAATAACTTTTGCTTGAGTTTCTACCATGGACTTATAATAACAGCTTAATTAATTGGGTTATAGGCACAAATGTCTCCTTTTTCAACCGACGTTCTTATCATTGGCAGTGGCATTACAGGCCTTGTCAGTGCATTGCAATTGGCCGACGATTGTCGTGTCATGATCCTGTCCAAAACCGAACTTGGACAAGGCAGCTCATACTATGCCCAAGGCGGCATTGCGGGCGTGATTGACCCATCTGACAGCTTTGAAGACCACATTAACGATACTTTAGGTGCCGGCTCACATCTTAACGATGAAGAAGCAGTGAAGTTTGTGGTAGAGAATGCGCAAGAAGCCATTCAGAACCTGATTGATTTGGGGGTGCCATTCACACAAGATCATTTCGGCAACACCCCCTTTCACCTGACAAAAGAAGGCGGACATTCCGCTCGCCGAGTGATTCATGTCGCAGATCATACCGGTCGAAGTGTGCAACAAACATTGATTCCTCTGGTAAAGAATCACCCCAACATCCAGATTATCGAAGATGTGACGGCGGTTGATTTGATTCAGGAAAACAACACCTGCATCGGTGCCTACACAATCCATCGCAAAACAAATGAAATCACTGCTTGGCAAGCTAAATACACGCTTTTGGCTACTGGTGGAGCCAGTAAGGCCTACATGTACACGACCAATCCAGACAGCTCAACAGGCGATGGCATTGCTATGGCTTGGCGTGCGGGATGTCGAGTGGCTAATATGGAGTTCACCCAATTTCACCCCACCTGTCTTTATCACCCAAAAGCCAAGTCGTTTTTGATTACTGAAGCTGTTCGAGGCGAAGGCGGTAAGCTCAGCCTGCCCGATGGCTCGGCGTTTATGCACAAATATGACGAACGAGAAGAGTTAGCGCCTCGAGACATTGTCGCTCGCTCAATCGACCATGAAATGAAGCGCTCAGGTGCAGACTATGTCAATTTAGATATTTCCCACAAGCCTGCAGAATTCATCATGGAACATTTTCCAATGATCTATCAAAAATGCTTGAGCCTGGGTATCGACATTACTAAAGACCCCATTCCAGTCGTACCAGCCTCTCACTACACATGTGGTGGCGTCATGACTGACCTCAATGGTGAAACGGATTTAGACCGACTCTATGCCATCGGTGAAGTCGCCTATACAGGCTTGCATGGTGCAAATCGTTTGGCCAGCAACTCATTACTTGAGTGTTTGGTCTTCGCCCATGCAGCTAAAAAACACATTCTTTCACGCCTGCAAACCTGCACGCTCAACACCGATGTGCCTAGCTGGGATGGCTCTCATGTTCGCCCCGCTCAGGAATACATCATGATTTACCACGATTGGGATGAAGTGCGCCGTCTAATGTGGGACTATGTAGGTATTGTTCGACGTGATTTACGACTCGAACGGGCTCGAAAACGCATTCAACTCATCTTGGATGAGATTCAAGAGTTCTATCAAACGAATGTCATTACCAGCGACTTCATCGAACTGCGTAACCTTGTTCAAGTGTCTGACCTGATTATTCGCAGTGCCAGTGCGCGAAAACACAGTATTGGACTGCATTACAACATTGACCACCCTGAGAGCGTTGAATCGCCTCAGCCAACGATACTATCTCCGGAGGAATCTAAATGAAGCAAGTGTCATTGCCATTTTACAAAGCCATGCAAGTGACTGGCTCAGATGCGACTCAATTTCTACAGGGGCAGTTAACCAATGACATCAATAAGACGAGTGACTGTGATTGGCAGCTATCGGCTTACTGCACGCCCAAAGGCGATGTGATTGCGGTCTTTCACATCTTAAAGGATGCAGATGGATACATCATTGTGACGGATGAAAGCGTTTTTGAATCAACATTTAAACGATTGAAGATGTTTGTTTTACGTTCAGATGTGGTTTTTACCGAACTTGAAACACCCGTCATTGGATTGTTGAACGATGAGCAAGTTCAGCTTTCTTTAAACCCGGTACCTGAGGCCTCAGAAACGACAATTGAAGCCTGGCAGATTGCCGCCATGATGCAACAATGGCCTAGAATCAACCAAGACTGCTCTCAAAAACATGTCGCGCAATTTTTAAACCTGGACTTAAATGCCGGTATTGATTTCAAAAAAGGGTGTTATGCCGGTCAAGAGGTGATCGCACGCTTACACTACCGAGGCAAAGCGACAAAAAGAATGGTTCTAGTTAAAGCACACGGCACCATTGAATGTTCAAATGAATTGGAGCTTGCTTACGATGATCACTCAACTCAAATCACTGTCTTAGATTGTGTGACACTCGAGAATGAAACATGGATTCAGGCCATCATCAGCTTGAAAGCCCTTGAGAAGGCCCAAGGACTATTCAAATACCAAAACACGACGATTGAGGTTGTTAATCAGCCTTAACCGGCATAGGCAATCGAATTTCAAAGATTGCTCCAGATTCACCGTTAGAGGCCTGAATCTGGCCATTAAATGTATCTTGGATAATAATCCGACTCATGTAAAGCCCCAAGCCCGATCCGTTCAGAGACTTGGTTAAGCTGTAGGCATCGAACAACTTATCGATGATATCAGCCTCAATACCGCCGGCATTATCCTCCACACTAATCACATAATGATTTTGCCCACCGACTTGCTCCACAAAGGCATTAATGTGAATCTGAGGCGCTTTAATTTTGCGCTCTCTGAATATATCAACCGCGTTGTGCAGCAAGTTGATGATCACCTGCTCTAATTCACGCTGTATTCCAATCAGCTTCTCATTCTGAACATCTTTCCGAACGATGCACCCTACTTGGAAAAGCTTCGAATTCCATAGATTCAAGGCCGCATCGATAGTCGATAAAACCTCAAAAGGCGCATGCTCTTTATTGGGGTCAGAAAACTCGCGAAAATCGTTAATCAAGTCATCCTGTTCACGCAACATCTCTTTAATTAATGCAAAACGACCCTCGAAAAACGCATTTTCCTCATCGGTTAAATCCATTCGTTTCAACTTTGAACGAATGAGGTCTGAATTCATCATAACCACCGTCAACGGCTGACGCCACTGATGAGTCAACATCGCCATCATTTCACCCATCGTCGCGTAGCGGGCTTGTCGTAATTGAATCTCTTTGTTGACGGCTTCCTTTTCCATCGCTTCTGCTAAATCGCTTTCCAATTCACGCTTGAGTTGATTCGACTTGTTTAACCAGAGTATCAGCGCAACAAAGCCAACCACCAGAGCAAATAACAAGCCTTGAAGCAAAACTTTAGAACGGATTTCATTAGTTGTTTTTTCCAACTCTCTCCTCGCATCAACGACGAGGTGGTAAGGCATTTCCATCCCTCTAAGCAAATCAAGCTCAACAGAATAAACCCCTGACGAACTTGGAAAATCCCACCGCTTGGATTTAGGAGCTAAATCTCGTGTCCATTGTGCTACAGGGTTGAGTGTATTCCATAAATAATAGCCATCACGGTCAACCAAGAAAATGGGCAATACTTGAAAGTCATTAAACACTAAATCTTTGATAGGCTGTAAAGATAAATTGGCGACAAAAACTCCGACTCGCTGACCTTCATGGGAAACTGAATATACTAAACGTCGGGTTGGACGAATAGGTTTTTCAATTTCACCTCGTTCTCGGTTGAGGTCAATAGAAGACCATGCAAAAGATTCAGGAGAAATGGTCATCCCCTCTTGGAAATACCCTCGATGCCCCTTGTTTTGAAGGTACTCATCTCTCACGCGAATAAAGGGCGTACCAAAAGACTCACGGTTGTATCGAATAATCTCTTTACCGTTAGCATCAATGAAACGCAGTTGAATAAAATCCGGGTTACTTTTCATGGTCAACTCAAACAACTCAATAACACGGTCATTGAATCGCATATCGGAGTCTAATGATTCACGAAACGTCTTTGATTGCGCCAAGCTCGAGACGTCATAGGATGCATTTTCAAAATACCGATCTAAAGAGAGCTTGTTCAATTTCAACTCTTTCGTAACCGATTCAACCAACGATTGCTGTTTAGACTCAAGATTAACTTGATATAAACTGGACGTACTGATTGCAAAAATCAAACCAAGAAAAACAATCGAAGCCAACCCCCTACTTAGAGTCGCTCGAGAAAAATAATTTGATTGATTCATAGCGCGTCAGCAACCCAATGATACGTTAGTTTATATGGCACTGTAATGCTATTAACTTTTCGCTTTGTAAAACCATTGTTCATAGACACTCAATAAAACAGGTACGACAAACAAAATAAGCACGGTCGCAAATGCCAACCCAAAGGCAATCGTTGCCGCCATTGGAATCAAAAACTGTGCCTGCAAAGACGTTTCAAACAACAATGGTGTCAGGCCTGCTATAGTCGTCAATGACGTCAAAACAACGGCTCGCAAACGCTGACACGCTGCCTCAACCAAAGCTTTTTGAACTTCCAAGCCTTTTTCCCTGAGTGATTTATAGAAAGTCACTAAAACAATCGAGTCATTAACCACAATGCCCGACAAAGCAAAGAAACCAAACATGGAAAGGATCGTTAAATCCAACCCCATAAGTATGTGACCAAAGATTGCTCCCACCAAACCGAATGGAATAACGGCCATTACCACAACAGGCCAGCCATACGAGCCAAAGACCCAAGCCAACACGACATAAATCAAGATCAATCCGATCACCAAGCCCAGCTTCATATCCGCCATGGTTTCACGCTGATCTTTCATAGGGCCTTCAAATGTGTAAGTCACACCATATTCAGACTGAAGTTGTGGCAAGATGGTTTTTTCCATTTCGGCAGTAATACGACTGGCATTGTTGACCACTTTATCCACACTTGCGCCGACTTCGACCGCTAATTGACCATCATAATGGCGTAAGACTTCAAATCCCTGACGGGTTTTCCAATCTACCAGATTGACCAAAGGCACAAATTCATCGGATGGCAACTTAATGAACAACTGATTTAACGTCGCTAACTGGTCTTTTTGAGCTTCTTTCAAAGACAATCGCACTTCAACCTCATCACCCTGATCAGTAAAGACTTGGACTAACTGCCCATCAAAAAACCCTCTCAACTGACGACTAATCGAATCCACAGTCACACCATTGGCCAAGGCAAAGGGCGTGAGTTCGAATACAAACTGATCTTTACCAAAAGGCAGATCGTCTTCAATATCCGAAACTCCTTCCAGTGCCGACAAATAGCTTTGCAAATCCATAGAAGCGGCTTTGAGTTGTTGAGTGTCCGAACCAATCAACTTAATGGCCACATCGCGCCCAGGAGGCCCACCTTTACGTGAACCAATAAAGAAGTTATCAATCCCTGAGACCAGCTGAATGTTTTGTTTCCATGCATCAATAAACTCATCATTGGTGATTTCTCTTTGCTCAGGGTCTTTGAGCTCAACTTCAATCGAACCGACAACCACACTCGAACTACCGCCACCTTGATTGCCCATATTCGCACGTAAACCATGACGAACCACACTGACATTAACTAAATCGCCGCCGAGTTGTTGTTCAGTCAAATATAACTGGTTGTCCGCGTAATCCAAGAATTCAGAGATTTGCTCTCGTGGCGTACCCGACATAAAGGACACTTGAAGGTTGACTGCCTTACCTTCTGGACTCGGGAAAAACACGAAATTCAATCGCCCACCCGCCAACAAACCAATGGCCAAAATCATAAAGGTAATGACACTGGCCAAAGTGATGCTTCGATGCGCCAAAGCCCATTCAACCGCAGGTTTAAAGATCTCATCCCGGAAGTGTTCAAAACCTGAGTCCATTTTCTGACGTAATGCCGATGTTTTCTTGCGATCCATCGATTGAAAACTGTGTCGCAAATGCCCCGGCAAAATAAAGAAACTCTCTATCAATGAGGCCAAAATTACAGCGATAATGACCATCGGTATCGCAATCAGAATATTGCCAATAATACCGCCAATCATCATCAAAGGTAAAAAAGCGGCTATCGTTGTCAAAGATGAAGCCACTACCGGCCAAAACATTCGGTGTGCGCCACCTTCAGCGGCTAAAAGAGGGTCTTCTCCGTATTGGAAATGCGCGAGTGCGTCTTCACCCACGACAATCGCATCATCGACAATGATCCCGAGCGCCATAATCAACGCAAACAACGAAATCATGTTAATACTGCCACCAGTCAAATACATCACCGCCAAAGTCGCGGCAAATGAAGTCGGAATCCCCACTGCAACCCAAAAGGCCACACGACCATTCATAAACAGATACAAAATCAAGATGACGAAAATCAGACCCGTGATGCCGTTATTGACCAACAGCATAATACGCCCTTCGAGCAACAACCAAATCTCGTCAAACACCACCACTTCAACACTCGCTGGCAATTTGGGCAGTGACTCAGAACGCCATTGATCAATAATTTTGGCCGCAGCCAGCGAATCCCCTGACTCTGATCGCGAAACATTCAACTGAATGGCCGGCATGCCTTTGTAAGTCATAAAGGCTTCATTATCGAGCGCGGTGTATTTCACCTCAGCAACATCACCGAGCTGCAAGAAATCCTGAGACGAGGACTGGACAGGAATCCGAGCGAATTCTTCGACCGTTCTTGCCTGACCTAGACCACGAATCTCGCGCGCCACA
>JAAZVR010000041.1 GCA_018623305.1 Thiotrichales bacterium
AGGCCTTCTAATGATTGACGAAGGTTCGCCACACATTGAGTCGCTTCTTTTTGCAATGAGGTTGAATCTTTTTCATCAAAGCCCGTCATTGCATCCAACAACATCGCACAGTCTTCTGCGGTTTGACCCATCGGACCCGCTTGGTCAAACGATGATGCATAAGCAATAATGCCAAAACGAGATATACGACCGTAAGTCGGTTTAATCCCCGTAATACCACAGAAAGAGGCAGGCTGGCGAATTGAGCCACCCGTATCCGTACCCGTCGCAATCGGCGCCAATCGAGCGGCAACCGCGGCTGCTGAACCGCCCGAAGAACCGCCCGGTACGGCTGACAAATCCCAAGGGTTTTTCGTTGCTCCGTAGAATGAACTCTCAGAGGTTGAACCCATCGCAAATTCATCCATATTGGTTTTACCCAAAATCGGCATTTTCACGTTTTTTAATAATGTTGTAACCGTTGAATCATAAGGTGGAATAAAGTTATCCAACATTTTCGACGCACAGGTCGTTTTGATGCCATTGGTACAGAAAATATCTTTATGCGCCAAAGGAATGCCCGTTAATGGATGCGCATCGCCTTTTGCCAATTCTTCATCGGCTTCTTTCGCCATCGCCAAAGCAATTTCAGGTGTCGTCGTAATAAACGAACCGATTTTAGAATCCATTGATTCAATTCGGTTTAAGTATTCTTGAGTCAATTCGACCGATGTAATTTCTTTGTTTTGTAAGGCCTTCGAAAGTTCAGCCACTGTTTTAGTATGCATCATCAACCTCACTCAATCACTTTAGGCACAAGGAACAAACCGTTCTCAACCGACGGCGATACCGCTTGATAATCATCACGATGGTTGCTTTCCGTCACTTCATCTTCACGCAAACGCTGAGACATATTCAATGGATGAGACATCATTTCAACGCCTTCCACATCCACAGCATTCATCTGTTCAACCATATCCATCACTTGAGTGAGCTTATCGGCATACCCTTGCATTTCGGTTTCATCAATCGCCAATCGCGCCAAGTGCGCAATTTTAACGACGTCGTCTTGAGTTACTGACATCGAAACAATCCCTTTATCTGTTCAAATTTTTAATGCGGATATTCTAACCGAGTTGGCATGCTTTAAAAATGCCTGAAAGCCTCTTCATCTTTTATTCAGTGTGTTTCGATTCACTTTAAGGCCTAAATCTTTTAATATTCCCCAATAAATTTAAGTTTTTCGCGCACAGGAAGCACAGATGTTTAAAAAAATTAAAGGCCTCTTTTCAAACGACCTTTCCATCGATTTAGGAACAGCCAACACGCTGATTTACGCTCGCGGTCAAGGCATTGTCTTGAATGAGCCCAGCGTTGTTGCCGTGCGCGATACAAATCGTGGCGTCAAGCAGAAAGTTGCCGTCGGCGTTGAAGCTAAAAACATGTTGGGGCGTACACCGGGCAATATCGAAGCCATTCGTCCTTTGAAAGATGGAGTAATCGCAGATTTCCAAATCACTGAGATTATGCTTCAACACTTCATTCAAAAAGTTCATGAAGCGCGTATGTTTAAACCCAGCCCTCGAGTATTGGTCTGTGTTCCATGTGGTGCCACTCAAGTTGAACGCCGAGCAATTAAAGAATCTGCAGCAGGCGCAGGTGCGCGTGAAGTTTACTTAATTGAAGAGCCGGTAGCGGCAGCGATTGGTGCAGGCATGCCCGTCTCTGAAGCGCGTGGTTCGATGGTCGTTGATATCGGTGGTGGTACGACTGAAATAGCGACTCTATCTTTAAACGGTACGGTTTATTCAGAGTCAGTTAAGATCGGTGGTGATAGCTTTGATGAAACCATCATTCGTTACGTTCGTAAAAAATACGGCATGTCGATTGGTGACTCAACGGCTGAACGCATCAAAAAAGAAGCCGGCACAGCATACATTGATGGCGATGCGACTTCGATTGATGTGCATGGTTTGAACTTAAGCGAGGGTATCCCACGTAAATTCACCTTAAACTCCACTGAAATCTTGGAAGCTTTTCAAGAACCTCTAGCCAGTATTGTTGTCGCCGTCAAAAATGCGCTTGAAAAAACACCACCGGAATTAGGTGCAGACATTGCTGAACGCGGTATCGTACTAACAGGCGGTGGCGCATTATTGCAAAATCTTGACCGATTGATCGCAGAGGAAACCGGCGTACCTGTTTATGTGGCAGATGACCCATTGACGTGTGTGGCACGCGGTGGCGGTATGGCGCTTGAAATGATGGATGAACACGGTATGGATTTATTTACTCACGAGTAATCCATGTTTAACTACGGCATACATGAACGTATTCGTATTAAAACGGCATTGGCCTCAGTCAGTGCCGTTTTGCTTTTGATTCTAGATTTACATTTTGGGATGATGAATCAAGCACGCACTTACTTGTATTCAATTACCAGCCCGATTCAAATGGTTTCTGCGCAAATATCTCTCCAAAGCAAAAACCTTCATCAATGGCTACTTAACCAAGAAGCTCAAGAAGAAACACAAGCCCAACTTGAATCCGAAAACCGGATGCTCAAAGCCCAGCTTTTACAGTTCAACCATTTAAAACGCGAGAATAAGGAACTCAGAGCTTTATTAAGCGTTTCACCGTCGCAGTTTGCAACTCGCTACCGTCTTGCGCAAATCATTTCGATAGCTCAAGGCTCAGGGCAACAAGTGACTCAAATCAACAAAGGTTCACAGCACTCCATTCATGCAGGTGATGCGGTTGTTGATACGCAAGGCCTCATTGGCCAAATACAACATACTTCTCTTCTTAATAGCCAAGTTATTTTGATTACAGACCCGAATCAAATGATCCCTGTGATTAACCAAAGAACCGGCCTGCGTGGCGTTGTTCAGGGGAATATTAAAAACCTAAAACTGCGTTTTATTCCTCAAGGCTCCGATATTAAAACGGGCGATGTGTTGCTGACATCAGGCCTCGGCCAACATTTCCCTGAAGGCTATCCAGTGGCGACAGTTGATCACATAACGCAACATAATAACTCCGAGTTTTTAACGGTTTATGCCCAACCCATCGCTCAATTACATCAATCAAGCTATGTGTTGATTTTAGAACAAGGGGCACAATAATGAACTCTGTACTCCCTAATCGAGCATGGACTTTCATCAGTCTATTGATTGCAATGGTATTTTTGACCTTGCAAAATAACAGCAGCGCAGCTCAATTTTTACCCAACTGGCCATGGCTGGTGATGATGTTCTGGGTCCTAACAACACCTCACAAAGTCAACATTGGATCGGCCTTTATTGTTGGGTTACTCTGCGACAGCTTGCTGGCTCAACCCATCGGACTTTTTGCTTTATTGTTCAGCCTCAGTGCCTATTTTATGACGACATTAAGTGCTCACTATAAAGGCCTACCCATTATTCAGCAAAGTCTCTATATCGGACTTTTCTATGGTTTATTTCAGCTATGTTTAGATGTATTTTCATATGCCTCTAAACCTGAAAACTCTCTCGAGCTTAACCTTTGGCCTGTTGGTCTTGTTTTTGTGTTTTGGGGAGCCGTTCAATACAGCCTAGAACGTCTATCTAGACCGGCCCCCATCGAATAATTATGCGCAGATATCGCCCTCAACGATTTAGAGTCTTTGTTGCCCTGCTCGTATTAATCACTGCTTTTTTAGTGCTTTTGGGGCGAGTTGTTTATTTACAAATTGTTCAGCATGATAAATATCTTGAACTTGCCGATAACAATCGCATCGACATCCGAATACTCCCGCCTCAGAGAGGGCAGATTTTTGATCGGAATGGTGTACTCCTCGCAGGTCAAAAACCCAGTTATCAACTTGTTGTAAAAAAAGAATTGGCTGATCAACTGGATTCAGACCTTGAACGTCTTAAAACATTGGGGCTTATTGATAACAATGACATCCAATATTTTTCAAAAATACAAAAACGTTACAAGAAATTTCATCCCATCCCAGTCAAAACAGGCTTAGATGAACATCAAGCCTACCGCTTTGCCTCCATTTCTCACCAATTTAAGGGCTTTGACCTCGAAGCGAGCGAAGTCCGTTACTACCCTTTCAAAGCCTCTGGCGTCCATTTCTTAGGGTATGTTGGCCGCATCAACGACCAAGACTTAAAAACTATTGATCCGCAACGCTACCAAGGGACTCGAGTTATCGGGAAAAACGGGGTTGAAAAATACTATGAATCTCAATTGCATGGTCAACCTGGATTTCAGAAAGTTGAGACCAATGTTCAAGGTCGAACCATTCGAATCCTTGAGCAGACGCCTCCAATTAACGGCCAAGATGTAACTCTGACCATCGACATTCGACTTCAACACCTTGGGGAAGAATTGCTTAAAGGCGAGCGTGGTAGCATTGTACTTATGGATAATGAAACAGGTGATATTCTCGCTTTTGTCAGTCAACCCACCTTTGATCCCAATCTATTTGTCAATGGCATTTCGGGCAAGGATTATCAACAGCTTCTCAAAGATCCAAACAAACCCTTTCTCAATCGAGCATTGAGAGGGCAGTACCCGCCCGGCTCAACTTTTAAGCCTTTTGTTGCGCTGGCCGGTTTAGAGCAAAATTATTTAAATCCGACTAAAAAATTCTTCGCAGGCCCTTATTTTCAACTGCCCAACAGCACTCACAAATATCGAGACTGGAAAAAACAAGGTCACGGCTGGGTCGATTTAAATAAATCCATGGCACAATCCTGTGACGTCTATTTTTATGACCTCGCCACGCGAATGGGCATCACAAAAATACATGACTTCATTCAACCCTTCGGGTTTGGACAAACCACCGGAATTGATTTACTCGGCGAAAAGAAAGGCCTATTACCCTCTCGAGAATGGAAAAAAGCAGTTAAAAATCAACCTTGGTATCGTGGCGAAACCGTGATCACAGGCATTGGTCAAGGCTACACACTTGCGACACCGCTGCAGCTGGCAGCATCGACTGCAGCCCTTGCGAACTCAGGCTTTAAAGTCAAACCTCGAATCAACCTACAAAGCCCCTCACAGGGAGAGCAGCTGACTGTCAAAAACCATCACAACTGGAAAAAAGTCGTTGAATCCATGGTCGCAGTGGTGCACTCACCAACGGGCACGGCTCGCAAATTGGCGAAAGGTCTTGATTATAAAATGGCAGGAAAATCCGGTACAGCGCAGGTTTTCGGCATTAAACAAGGCGAGGAATACGACGCTGAAAATTTGAAAAAACGATTGCGTGACCACGCACTTTTTACAGCCTTTGCACCTGCAGAAAAACCAGAAGTGACCGTCGCGGTGATTGTTGAAAATGGCGAATCCGGTTCAGGTGTTGCGGGACCTATTGCAAAGGCCATGATTGAAAAATACTTTGAGTTGAAACCCTGATGTTGAGTGTTCCATTTAATCTACGAATTGACCGCACACTGCTAATCTTACTCATGATGATGGCAGGTGCTTCGCTTGTTGTGCTCTATAGCGCGAGCAACCAAGATCTTGCCGTAGTGATTAAGCAGGCGACCCGTTTCAGCGTTGCATTTATTATGATGTTGGCGATCGCTCAAATCTCCCCTCACACTTATAAACGGTGGGCCCCATTAATGTATGTAGGTGGCTTGATCCTCCTAATTTTAGTACTCATACTCGGCACAACAGGCAAAGGCGCTCAAAGGTGGATTAACATCGGTGGCTTTCAATTCCAACCTTCTGAAATCATGAAGCTCGCCCTGCCCTTGATGGTCGCTTGGTGGCTATCACTCAATGAAAACGCCCTACGATTTAAGCATTGGAGTATCGCTTTTGTATTGGTCGCTGTGGCCACATTACTGATCGCCAAACAACCCGACCTGGGCACCTCAATTTTGATCGCTGCCAGTGGGTTATTTGTGTTGTATTTTGCTGGCTTATCATGGAAGGTTATTGGCGCAGGAATCGCAACCGTTGCGGCCAGTTTGCCAGCGTTATGGATGGTCATGCATGATTATCAAAAACAACGCGTTTTAACTTTTCTCAATCCCGAATCAGATCCATTGGGGTCTGGCTATCACATCATCCAATCTAAAATCGCCATCGGCTCAGGTGGAATTGAAGGCAAAGGTTGGCTTGCAGGGACCCAATCTCAGCTCAATTTTCTACCCGAGCAACATACGGACTTTATCTTTTCGGTTATCTCTGAGGAGTTTGGCCTTTTCGGTGTTATCGCCTTATTGAGCTTGTATTTTGCGATTTTATTAAGAGGTTTATGGATTACGCTAAATACACAAATGTTTTTCGCTCGCTGTGTCGCAGGCTCAATCACACTCACCTTTTTTACCTACATTTTTGTCAACATTGGAATGGTCTCTGGCCTGCTGCCCGTTGTGGGTGTTCCTTTGCCATTAATCAGTTATGGAGGCACTTCTATGTTGACGTTGATGGCCGGTTTTGGCATTCTCATGGGCATATACAATCACCAACAAAGACAGGATAGACAAAACCATGTTTAGATTTTTGATGCTTTGTACCCTTTCAATTCAAGTAGCGTGGGCCAATACAAATGCCTTTTCAGAGCAAGCTGAGGTAAAAGTTTTTATCGATAAATTGGTGGATAAACACGACTTTCAACGTGCTGAATTAGTGCGCATCTTAGATCAAATCGAAGTGCGCCCTAAAGTCATTCGTTCGGTGAAAAAGAACCCCGAAAAAGAAATGACATGGGAACGCTATTCTCGTATTTTTATGACGGAAAAACGCATCACTGAAGGCGTTCAATTTTGGCAAAAACACCAGAAAACACTCCAAGCGGCTGCGGAGAAATTTGGCGTACCAGAGCAATTTATCGTGGCCATTCTAGGTGTTGAAACACTTTACGGTACACGCATGGGTAGCTATCGCGTCATCGATTCATTGGGGACTTTGGCATTCAACGGTGCTCCTCGTCAAAAATTCTTCCAATCCGAACTGGAGCAATATTTACTTTTAACTCGGGAAAACCAACTGCCTGTACTCGAACTCAAAGGTTCATACGCTGGAGCGATGGGCATGGGGCAATTCATTTCCAGCAGTTACCGCCATTACGCTGTGGATTTTGACGGTGATGGTCAGGCCAATCTGTTTAACAACCCCAAAGACGCCATTGGCTCAATTGCGAATTACATTGCCAAACACAGCTGGAAACAGGGTCAACCCATCGCTGTAGAAGTTCCTTATCAACAAGGCTTTGAAGATTTAAAAGCACCCAAACGCGTCGGCAAAAAACACAAAATTTCAGGTGCTGAATTACAAGAAAAATTCAAAGGTTTTGGTTGGTTATCACCCGATCAAAAAGTGCTATTAATGGAAATGAAATTTGAGCACGGCTCTCAATGGTGGATCGGGCTTCAGAATTTCTACAGCATCACTCGCTACAATCATTCTCCATTGTATGCGATGGCGGTTTTTCAACTCGCAAATGCAATAGAAACCGCATATCAAAAAAACAAATAAGTTAAAATTTCACGAATTAAAAAATAAAGTCATTTAGGTGTTGTTATGTTGAAACGTTGGTGGTTAGGACTTTCTCTCTGGTTTATTTCAGTCGCGGTCATGGCGGCTCCATATATTGTGCCGTCCGCGCCTTCGATTGCTGGTAATTCTTATGTATTGATGGATTTCAACTCGAAACATCTATTAGCATCAAACAACCCTGATATGCAGGTAGAACCCGCGAGTATTACCAAAATCATGACTGCTTATGCCGTTTTCAATGAATTGAAGCAAGGCAACATAAAACTCACTGACTTGGTCACTATCAGCAAAAAAGCTTGGAAAACCCCAGGCTCACGTATGTTTGTCGAAGTCGGCAAACAAATCCCCGTCGAACAACTTTTAAAAGGCATGATTATCCAATCGGGTAATGATGCCTCAGTCGCTCTAGCTGAGCACATTGCCGGTTCTGAAGCAGTCTTCGCTGAATTAATGAACCAATACGCAAAAGAATTGGGCATGAAAAACACGCATTTCAAAAATGCTACAGGCCTTCCTCACCCTGAACACGTAACAACTGCTCGAGACTTAGCACTTTTGGCTCAAGCCACCATTTCTCAATTTCCAGAATATTACAAATGGTACTCAGAGCGCAAATTCACGTTTAACAACATTACTCAATACAATCGCAACAAACTACTGTGGCGAGATGAAACCGTTGACGGCATGAAAACAGGCCATACGAATTCAGCGGGTTATTGCCTATTGAGTTCTGCAAAACGCCAAGATATGCGTTTGATCTCTGTGGTCTTAG
>JAAZVR010000042.1 GCA_018623305.1 Thiotrichales bacterium
AACTTTACCTTGCAAAATAAAGCCCAGGGTTGTGTATAAATCTATGGATAACCACTGAATTATCCACAGAAGAAAGGTGTGGATATCTTTTTGAATAGCAAATAAAGTCAATTTATCCCCAATTTATCCTATCTTTATTCAGCCACTTCATGCTTATTCATACACAGGTTTATTATTCAGGTAAGTCTGTGATTTAAAATTAAAAAAACAAGCTGTTCACAGAAAGTGTGCCTGCTTATAATTACTACTTCTATTCTTTTTAATTATTTTTCTATGTATAAGTTAATCCTGAGTTTGTCCCTATTTTTGATTGCTCCTTTTTCTGCAGCACAAAATTCTGTATTGGATGATTACAACCAATGGATGTATGAGGTCAACGATACGATTGATTCAAACCTAATTGAGCCTGTCGCCCGTTATTACGACGATTACGTGCCTCAACCCATCCAATCGGGAGTCAGCAATGTTTTTGAAAATCTCAAGTCACCTGTAAACGTTGCAAATAATTTATTGCAAGGAAAATTTTCTGAAGCAGGTCAAGAAAGCGTCCGTTTTGTCGTTAATACAACGTTTGGTTTAGGAGGCATTTTTGATGTTGCAACTCAAGGTGGATTACCCAGTCATAAAGAAGATCTTGGACAAACTTTAGCGGTTTGGGGTGTTGATTCAGGCCCATATATTGTTTTGCCATTATTGGGCCCAAGCACCCTTCGTGATGCCCTAGGGGATATTGTAGATGGACAAATTAACCCAATCACTGCAGCTGAATACAATCATGAAACGACCGTTCGAGTGGTGTACGTGATTGATAAGCGCGCTTCTTTACTGACAGCGACAGACCTACTTAAAACAATGAAAGGCAATGCATACTTATTTACTAAAGAAAGCTACCTTCAAAAGCGTGAATACGAAGTTTATGATGGTCAACCGCCAATGAATCAAGAAGAATTGGATTTTGATTTATCCCCTATGGATTCTAATTTGTCGCTGTAATGAAGCACAGATGGGTCTTTGCTGCATTATTAGCCCTTTCAGGTTGTGATTCATCCACATATACTGAGGAAAGCTCTCACCTTATCAATCGAACTTACGCCTTAGAATCCGATTTAATGCCTTTATTCGGTCAAGGGCAGTATGTGTTATATGATTCTCAATTAACAGGCTTAGAGATGTTTTCAGAGCCTTTTAACAGTCGATTAGCTTGGGTCTCGACTGAAAAAGCCGAAGGCAGTGTCAAATTACAACATCAACTTTTTGAACAATCGGACTTTAAATGGCTGAATTCAGATTGGATCTTCGTGCCTTGGTCAAAAGGTTGGCAAATTGATCGAATGGGTGGTTATTCAGCACAAGATTTGAATAGCCCATATTTACCGATTTTCGTCGAAAGTCCGTTATTTGCCGGTAAGTGGTCGACATCTGTTATGAAATTGCAATCCAATATTCATCATTCACCCATTTATGGTTATGCAGAAATCGAAGTTGAAACGCAGCAAGAAATCACTGGAAAGCATTGGGTTTCAACACCTATGGGCAAGATTCAATGTTATGAAATGCATTATCAACAACAATGGAAGCCAAACAAGCCCGCTCGCATTACCGATGATCAATTTGAAGGCACCATTAAGGGCGATATTTGCTTACACCCTAAAGTGGGTTTTGTGTCTTATACCGCTCGGTTTCAACCGAAAAAGCCCGATCAACCGGAGTTGGTCTTTAAGTCCATCCTGAAGCGGACGAATATTCCTCTATAATACGCACATCTCGCGCTTGTAGCTCATTTGGATAGAGCGTCGGCTTCCGGTGCCGAAGGTAGGGGGTTCGACTCCTCTCAAGCGCGCCAAATTAATTTTCTTAAGTTATTAAAACCTAATACTTACAAAATCAATCCTTAAGACAACGCACCGAATGACCACTTGCACGTCCAAATAACTCGACCCAGCCAGCTTTAGGTCCAGTAAAGCTCAAAGTCCACGACCCCTTACTCTCGGATGAGCTCGTCCATACTATACCGTTGTAACCATCGGTGCCAATGGAACCACAGCAACGGGACCCTGCAGCTGGGATTTTGAGAAAATTCTCAAATGCACTGTTTCTACCTTTTACCCCTTGTTGAGTTGTTTCAGCTTTTAGCTCATCCATAGTTGGGATTCTAAAGCCAGATGGACAAGGATTATTTTTGCCGTTTATCCCTTGCCATAGATTATCATTTTGTGAACTTATCCAGTCGTATCTATTTGGTGATGAACTTTTTATAAATTTACTATGATTAGGAGTGCTAGTTAAACTAATTGATGAAGTGATTAATGAATCTTTTTTCTCATGTCCATCACTGTCTCTTCCCCATTGAAAATAGTCTCCGTAGCATTCTGAATCTTCAGGAGATTGGCAGACTCTAGATGCTCCCAAGTTTCTATCTAGCCATATTCTTCCTGTATAGGGTGATTTAACAACGTTATAGCTGTTACCGTATTTATCTTTAATGGTTGAAAATGAATCAACAGAGTTTAAAGAATTTGTTTGTTTAAGAGTGGTATGTGTCACCTTTTCTTTTTCAATATGTTCTAAGTCATCCCCCTGTACAGACGATGAGATTACAGCTACCAAGGTAAGTAAGATAATTTTTTTCATTTTTATATCTCCATTTTTAAAATGTACTTGGAAATGTGATCAAAGTCATGTTTTTAAGTTCGAGGGAAAGCTCTTTTTTTCAAAAAACTTTTTGTATACGTTATCATAAAGTTTTAAACAATAGAGCTTTCTTTGTCGAAGCACTCACAGGCCTCTTGACACGGTCTTCGTAATCTCATTTCAGGCGTGATTGGGGTTTTAGATACGGTGAAACATCGCTCTTTCGAGCCAGAAGAGTTAGCACGTTTCTTACGGCCTGAAAAAATCGATTTGATGTTGGAACAGCTTCATTTAACGCATGACCTAATGACTTCAGAATTACGAATTGAAAAAAAGGTTATCAGCCCGTCACTGATTTAAAGTTTTTAATGGAACAAGTCTTCATAATCCTTTCGCATCATAAAAAATCTGTGGGTGTTCAGTTCAGCTTTAAAAATGACTTAGATGATGACGTTTCCGTTTTGGCAAAACGTTGGTTGTTGAGTAAACAACCCTTTAACGAAATCTGAGAATAGTATGGAAAAGGCTTTTATCGGTATTGATTTATCCGGTCCAGCAAATACTAAAGACACTTCTATGTGTATTTGGCATGAGGCTAAAACCACTATTCAATCTGATTGCGATGATGCATTCATCGTGCAAACTGTAAAACAGCTGGCAGCCAACTCATCTGTCTTTGTCTCGTTAGATGCGCCTTTAAGTTATCAAATGCATGGAGGTTTTCGTGATGTTGATCGAGCCCTACGAGCCCATTTGAATGAGCAAGGGTTCTCCAAGATTGGTGTGATGGCTCCAACAATGACCAAAATGGCTTATCTAACTTTAAGAGGCTTGCGTTTATGGTTGTTACTAAAAGATATTTCCAATGTTTTTATTTTTGAAACTCATCCCGGAGCTGCACTGGTAATGTCTGGCGTAGAGTATGATTTAGTGACTCAAGTTAAAAGCAGTCAAAAGGCGCTTGAGAAAATTCAGCAAACTTTGCTAAGGCAATATCAATGTGATTTAACATTTCAAAGTGACCATGAACTCATGGCATTTTCAGCTATGTTGAGTGCACAACGCTATGCTTCTGAGCAAAGTATCTTTGCTTATCAATCATCAGTTGAGCAACAACCGTTATTTATCTTATAAAAAAATGTTTACAAAAAAAGCGGGTTTTGAAGCCCGCTTTTTGTTTTGAGGTTGAATCCCATTAATTGACGGGAACAACCGTAATTACACTCAAGAACCACATCAATGCGATGGTGCCAAATGTAAAAATTGCGCCCCAAATGATGGCTTTAATTCCGTTCATTTTTCACCTCCAGGCAATTGAGCATAATAATTTGCCAATGCTTTAATGTCTTCGTCAGATAAGTCATGTGTAAACTGTGACATACCTTTATGAACATCATTGTTACGATGGCCTTCTTGATAGGCCTTCATCGTTCGTACGAAATACTCAGGCACTTGCCCCGCAATCGCAGGCGTAATGCCATTGCCTTCACCATGAACACCGTGACATGAAGCACAAGGGGTTAGCATGATGTTAGCATTCCCTTTCGCCACTAAACGTTCGATGCGTGCATCTTTCGTGTAGTCCACATCCCAAGCTTTCATGTCTTGTTCTGCATAGAAAGCCGCCACATCCGCAATGTCTTGATCCGACATCACACGCGCCAATTTCACCATAATGTTGGCTTGTTTATAGTCTTCCCAACGACGTGAATCGCGGTAATCCAACAGCATTTTCATGGTGTATTCTTTAGTTTGCCCGTTCAATGATGCGTAGTTACGGCTCGGTGATTCACCTTGTTCGCCGTGACATGAGTTACACATCATTTGTACATGTAATGCTTGACCATTAGCGATATTGCCTTCTGGCATCGCCGCTAATTTTTCAGTCAATGTTGCATTGGTCCAATGTTCAGCGTGCGGTTTTTCACCGTGCCCTGCCATTGCAGAACCCGCTAGAGTGAGGCCGATGAGACCGGCCAAAAGTCCTTTTTTCATCATCGTGCTTCTCCCTTATGAAAATACGTCTTTGACAAACTCGCGTTGCCAGTTTTTCTGATAAACCGCTTCCAAAATCGGCTGAGCTGGTTTGTCGGTAATCGGAGAAACGCCGGCTGATTTACCTTTCGGCTTAATCAAACCGTCACGCACTTCGTAAATCGCAGCGATTGACACACCGTAGTTTTCACCCGCCAAGCTGTAACACACGTTCGAGTAAATGGCTTTACCTGGAGAACGCCCGTGCAATGAATCCGCAATGGCTTGAGCTGCGACTTTGGCTTGTGAGCCTGCTGCATAACCTGATTTAGGCATTGCATCGGCAATCGAAGAGTCACCTAGAACCCATACGTCTTTATGCAACGTTGATTCCATTGTATGGCGATCAATCGGACACCAGCCAGAATGGTTCGTCAAACCAATGATTTGTGCAATTTTGCCTGCTTGTTGGTTCGGGATGATATTAATCAAATCCCCTTTGTGATCATCGCCATCGGTTTCAATCGTCATGTTTTTCGCATCAACGCCCACTACACGACCGCCTTGAGAACCTGAAATCCATTCAATCATTGAGTTATCTGTGCCGTAACCGTACAAACGTTCCCAACCTTTCTTAAATGGACCGTCTTTGGTGAATCGGTCTTTCGGGTCACAAATCAACACTTTACCGCGCGGGTTGTGTTTCTGCATCCATTCAGCGAATAGAGAGGCACGCTCGTAAGGTCCAGGAGGACAACGGAACGGGTTTTGTGGAGGACAGATAATCGCTGTACCGCCTTGAGGGATCGATTCCAATTGTTTTTGCAAAAGCAATGTTTGAGGACCCGCTTTATAGGCATGAGGGATTTTAGTATCCGACAATTCTTTGCTCAGGCCTTCATAATCTTGGAAACGGAAATCAACACCCGGTGAAACGACCAAACGGTCGTATTGCACTTTTTCACCATTTTTCGTGCTGACGGTTTTGCGGTCGTAATCGACGCCCGTTACTTGGTCGATCATCACATTGATGCCGTATTTTTCGCGCATTGTGTTGTAGTTGAATGTCAATTCATCCAATGTGTGGTAACCCACCATTACGTCATTTGAACGCAAACATGTGATGTATTCTGGGTTTTGTTCAATCATGGTGATTTTGACATCGGCATCGGCAAAACGAAGGTACTTCGCACAGACCGAACCACCGACACCGCCACCAATGATGACCACATGATTGGCGCCTTTTGCGTAGGCCTTAGCCGACATACCGAACAAACCTGTTGCAGCAACCGCGCTGGCACCAAAGACTTTAATTAGATCACGACGAGTGATTTTATTTTGGCTCATATTTGCCTCCTGCGGTTGGTACGTAAGTCATGTTTTCCCACTGAATCGCAGGTTGTTTTTCAAACCAAACTGCCATCGCTTCGATTTCAGCGTCATTAAAACCACGCGCCACACGATCCATAATAATTGCCGCACGTGTGCCTTCACGGAAAGCAATCATCGCTTTAACAAACTCATCTTTTTTCATACCAGCCAAAGGTGGCATCGCTTCGTTAAATTCTTGTCCGTTAATCCCGTGACAAGGCGCGCACTGCCAAGACATTGCTTGGCCTGTCGCTTGTTTAGGTTCTGCATTCGCCACTAAGGCCATGGCCATCATGCCAAACGCAACCATTAAAGATTTCAATTTCATATCGGTCTCCTTATTGCGCCCAGACGATGAAGCCTGAGATGAAGAATTGGATTACCCACAAAACGATGATCCATAGAGCAATCGTACCCATGCGGTCAACGGCTTTGCTCGGTGTGTAAACGCCGACCGTTTGACCTGCTTTCCAAGCGACTGTCAGCATATAAGCCAAGACAGCGCCGCCGACAATGGCAAATGTGCCGAAGAATAAGCCCGTTGAGTACCAATCCATCACGATTTTGTAATCCATGAAGTTGTAGCCAAAGCCATCGTTCATGATTGTGAATCGCAACATTTCACGCGATGTCGCAATGACAAGGCCTGCGACCAACATTATCGCCAACGGCATATAACTGCAGAAATGGTGATTGTTTTTCAATCGAACCGTTGCCCAGATCGCAGGGAATAAAGCCATCACAAAACCAAGGATTGCCCAAATGCTCGTACCGAAGTCACCCGCTTTTTCTGGTAGTGTCATCATCCAACCTGCAAACAAAACAGCAGAGATTACCGAACCGACTTTCATCCAAGTTTTACCTAACTCAGCGGTCCAGTCTAAGAATTCCATATCGGCATCTTCACGCACCATTTTGAAACGGCGGTACGTAATCATCATTGCACCCGCAACAGGAATGGCTAATGAGATAAAGAAACCGAAACGAATTAAGTTATAGGCATGAATGCTTGAACCCGAGTAGTCCATTTGACCCGCAGGTGCGTACCATTCACGCCACTGATCTGGGTACAACATTTGAGACGTTAAGGCGTGCATGATAAAGCCGACACACAACATCAATGCCAAGCTCAAAATCATTGACCAACGAGAACGAGGCTCAGGTGATCCTTGAACTTTATTACGGAAGTAATAGAAGTACATCGCCCAGTACGCCAAGATCAAAATGAAAATGAAGGCAATCACGTAATCCGCTGATAAAACGTTCGAGGCATACCAGTTAGGATCATAAACAACCTGAACGAATAGCAACGGTGCAACACCAATTACGATGGCTACCGAGACGGAAACCTTAGCGATTTCCAACATCGCAGCGCCTAGACGACGCCATTTATCATCATTACTGAATGAACCGATGATGGTAATCAACGACGTACCCAACATTAATTGCACAAACAAAATGTGCAATGCAAAAGTCAAAACACCCAAACCAATAAAGATGATTGGGAAAGTTGGGATGCCTGCGGGGTTACGCAAGGCATACAACATTTCTGTAACTTGAGCCGCTTCCATTAGCGCACCTCCTCAGTCATAGCCGTATCGCGCGCTTTAATTTCGTTTGCGATGGCTGTTTGAATCGCTGCTTGACCGCCTTGTTTGTTCATCACCAAGTACGCTGACAAGGCTTTGATTTCAGGCTCAAGCATTGGCATTTTCGGCATATAAGCGATGTTGCCCGTTGTTAAAACACCACGAACATAAGTTTCCATACGCGCTTGAGTGATGTTTTCAGGGAAGTAACGATGCAATGGACGAATGCCCGTTTCACTCGGCGAGTGACAGTTCGAACAATACGTCATCGCAATAAACTCACCCGCTTGAATCATGTTGCCTGCATTTACAGTACGCAAATGATCTGGCGTAAATGGATGCGATTTCAAAATGCCATGCTCTTCCAAATGAGGAATTTGCGATTTGATGTCCATACCTGGAACGTCACGAGCAATGACTTGGTTTGAGTATACATATTGACCTGCAACGTAAGGTTTACGCATCGATTCACGCGCCGTTTCTTCAGGCCATAGACCTGCAACCGTGATGATGATGGTCATCATGCCAGCAAGGCCTGTCGTCACCATTGAAGGTTTTACAATCGTAATCACGAAGTACGCGAGTGTACCTGCTAAGACGGCCATAATGCTGGTTTCAAAGTAATCTGGCAGGCGGTTTTCCATG
>JAAZVR010000043.1 GCA_018623305.1 Thiotrichales bacterium
CCTATGACCAAAGCGGCGGCTTGTTCGAATTCAATAATCCCACTGAACAAAGCCGTGAGCGTTAAAGCCACACCCGCGCTGGAAGATTGTGTAATTGCTGTGAATACAAGGCCTAATAACACCAATTGCAGGCGAGAGCTCCAGCTATCGGCGGGAATATGTGAGAAATCAAGGATGGATTCTAAAGCGATCATCGCTTCTTGCATGGTGCTGATGCCGACAAAAATCAGTCCAAATCCAGCCAGTGCAAGGCCTGCGTGCGAACCTCGACCGCGCATAAATAATTTCATCGCAGCCCCCATAAAGATCAACGGGAGAACCAGTGCGGCGAGTTGCAGCTTAAAGCCCAAAATAGCGACCAACCAACCTGTAATGGTGGTGCCTAAATTCGCACCTAGAATAATGCCGATGGCATTTTCAAAGGTCATAAGGCCTGCGCTGACAAAGCCGACTGCGGCTACGGTGGTTGCACTGGACGATTGCAATACAGCCGTTGCGCCAGCGCCTGTTAAAGCTCCCGTGAGTGGCGTTCGGGTGAATCGCATTAAACTATCATGCAAAGCTTGGCCTGTAAAAGTGCGTAGGCCTTGCACCATAATAATCATGCCGAGCAAGAAAATCCCCAAGCCACCGATGAGCTGAAAAAAAGCTGAAATATTCATAACAAAAATAATACCACGCAAGTGTTGATTCCATGACTCTTTGGGTCAATAATGAGAAAAATTTTATATAAGGATTGTCTGATGC
Organism: Thiotrichales bacterium; assembly: GCA_018623305.1. Taxonomy (GTDB): domain Bacteria; phylum Pseudomonadota; class Gammaproteobacteria; order JAAZVR01; family JAAZVR01; genus JAAZVR01. The sequence continues at coordinate 748 of JAAZVR010000043.1, forward strand.
GTGTGTTCGGTTTGGTTTTGTTTAGTCTGTCGATGAATCTTTGGGCGATGGATACGCCTAAACCCGTTGAGGTTACTTATGCGGAGCTTGCAGCGCCACAGCAGCAGAGTGTTACGGGGCAGGTTCTAGCCGAAAAGTTGATTCCACTGAGTTTTCGTGTGGGCGGATGGGTTGAGCAACGCAGTGTTGAATTAGGGCAATCTGTCAAACAGGGTGAGCGTTTGGCTTCGTTAGATTCAGTTGATTTGCAGTTGTCTTTGAATATGGCGCGTGCCGACCTAGCGCAAGCCCGTGCGAATGCCGACTATGCGAGCAAAGAATGGACGCGTTTGAGCAATTTATCCAAGCAGAAAATGGTCAGTGAACAAGTGTTGCAACAAGCGTTGGCGCAAGCAAAATCCACCAAGCAAGCTGTGATTAAAGCGCAAGCGGCGATGAAATTGGCGGAGCGTCAATTGGGTTATGCTCAACTGAGTGCACCGCAATCGGGCACTGTGGTCTCGGTGAATGTAGAAGCAGGGCAGCAGGTTGAGGCAGGCAAAACGATGTTTGAACTCGCGAGTGGCGATTTGGAAGCGAGCGTGACGCTCACGTCTGCTTTGTTTGCTCAAGCGCCTGTTAACGCAAAAGCGGTGGGTATCGATCAGGCTTTTCAGTGTCAGGCTATTTTGAATCGTAAAAACGCTTTAAACGATGCGACTTCACTGCAATATCAGGCCTATTATCGTTTAGAACAGTGTTCACAAACGCCTCCAATGGGTGCGGTTGTTCGATTGAACTTTGACACGCAAGATGAAGGCTTTCAGCGTATTCCTTTGTCGGCAGTGATTCATCAAGGTCAGCCTTCGGTTTGGTTGGTACGTGATGGTCAATTACAAGCGCAAGCGATTGATATGGTGCGTATGGATGCTAAATACGCTTACATTCGCCCAACCCTAGCTCTAGATCAAGCGATTGTGGCGCAAGGTGCGCATGTGTTGGTTGAAGGACAGTCGGTTAAGGTGACACCATGAGTCGATTTAATCTATCCGAATGGGCGGTCAAGCACCGAGCTTTAACGCTGTATTTCTTAATTGTGTCAATGATTATCGGCTCGATTGCCTTTGTGAAATTAGGCCGTGCGGAAGACCCCAGTTTTACTTTGAAAGCGTTGGTGGTTTCCGCGCAATGGCCGGGTGCGACACCTGAGCAAGTGTACGATTATGTGGCTGACCCGATTGAACGTGAATTACAAGAAATTGAATATTTCGACCGTGTCGAAACGACCACTCGGCAAGGATTTACGACTTTGCAGGTGCAATTTAAAGATTACACGCCGCCTGAAAAAGTCGATGATTTGTTTTATCAAGTCAGAAAACGAATGTTGGATTTACAAGGCTCCCTTCCTGAGGGTGTGCAGGGGCCTTTTGTCAACGATGATTTTGCCGATGTGTATTTCACTTTGTATTCCCTGACTCAAGGCGATTTGAATTACAGTGATTGGGTGCAAACGGCGGAAACAACGCGTAAGGCCTTGTTAAAAGTCGAGGGTGTTCGCAAAGTCGATTTAATCGGCGAACAGACGCAAGAAATCCGTATTGAGTTTAATCATGAACGTTTGCAGGCCTTAAATTTGAATCCGCAAACGGTGATGCAAACGATTCAAAGTTATCAAAATATTTCGCCGTCAGGCTTTATTGAAACGCAAGGTCCGCGTGTCTTTATTCGTCCTGGGGCTGAGGCAATGACGCTCGAGCAATTGCAGGCCTTACCGATTCGTGTGGGCAATGATATCGTTCGGTTAGATGATTTAGCAGTGTTGACTCAGACGTTTGTAGAGCCTTCAGATTACCTGATTCGTAATCAAGGCGAAGATGCCTTGTTATTGGGCGTGGTGATGAATAAATCGGTCAATGGTTTGGAATTGTCAGATCGTTTGACACAGTTCATTGAACAATGGTCGCCGAATTTACCGGAAGGCGTGACTTTAGATAAGGTGACCAACCAAGGCGATGCGATTGATTTGGCGGTGAATGCCTTTCAGGTGAAATTTATGACGGCCGTTTTAGTCGTGATGTTGGTGAGTTTCATTGCTTTGGGTTGGCGCGCAGGTGTTGTGGTGGCATTGGCGATTCCTCTGACTTTGGCGTTGACCTTCTTTGTGATGCAGTTGACGGGGAAAAATCTCGATCGAATTACCTTGGGTGCGTTGATTTTGGCGCTGGGTTTGTTGGTCGATGATGCGATTATTGCCATAGAAATGATGTTGGTCAAAATGCAAGAAGGCTTTGATCGCTTTAAAGCAGCAGCCTATGCTTGGAGCGTGACGGCTGCACCGATGTTGTTCGGAACATTGGTGATGGTGACAGGTTTTGTGCCGATTGGTTTTGCTAATTCCAATGTAGGTGAATATGCGGGGAATATCTTCTGGATTTTAGCCATTGCTTTGCTGATTTCTTGGGTCGTAGCGGTGACGTTTACGCCGTATTTGGGCTTTAAAATGTTGCCTGAAGTCAAAGCAGGGCAATTCCATTCGCATGATGAACTGCCGAATAATGTTTTTTCTCGAGCCTTATCGGGTGTTGTGCATGCCTGTGTGAAATACCGCAAAACGGTGGTGCTGATTACGGTGGGTTTGTTTGTGTTGTCGGTGATGGGCATGGCGCAGAAAGTGGAAAAGCAATTTTTCCCAAGTTCGGATCGCCCTGAGTTGTTGGTGGATATTTATTTGCCTGATGGCACATCGCAACCTGTGACAAATGAATTGAGCCAGCGCATCGAGGCCTATTTGAAAGAGCAGCCTGAAGTCGAAAGTTTAACGGCTTATGTTGGAGGCGGTGCACCGCGCTTCTTCTTGGCCTTGAACCCTGAATTGCCGAATTCAGCCTTTGCCAAAATTGTGGTGGTGACTCAAAACGAACAGGCGCGTGAGCAGTTGCGTGATCGTTTCCAAACCTTCTTGGATGAAGGCGCGTTTAATGAAGCCCGTGTTCGAGTGCATGCCTTGTTGTTTGGCCCACCTGTGAAGTGGCCAGTCACTTTCCGTGTGGTGGGTGATGATGTGAATACATTGCGCCAGTATGCGGAGCAAGTCCGTCAAATCATGGCGCAGAATCCGCATACTTACAATACCAACTTAGACTGGGGTCAGGAAGTGCCCGTGGTGCGTTTGGATTATGATTTGATGCGATTGGCCCGTTTGGGCTTAACGCCGCAAAGTGTCGCTCAACAATTGCAATCGCATTTGCAAGGTCAGAGTGTGGCGGATGTTCGAGAAGCTCAACGTCAAATTGAAATCACTCAATTGACCGCTCAGGCCAATGAGGATTGGTTGGCGAGACTGGGCGAGTTGTCAATCACAACGGATACAGGTGCACAATTGCCTTTGGCGGATGTGGCACAGTTGCGTTTGGATTTTGAGTCACCTGTATTGATGCACCGCAATCGTGAAATGTATATTAATGTTAATGCAGAAGTCAGTGGTGCTCAGCCGCCGGATGTCACTATGGCGATTTGGCCAGAGCTTCAATCATTGATTGAGTCGATGCCGAACGGTTATCGAGTGGATATTGGCGGTTCGGTTGAAGAGTCTGGGCGTGCTGAGGCCTCTATTCAGAAGATGATGCCTGTGATGGTGTTGTTGATGATTACCTTGGTGATGCTGAATATGCAGAGTTTCTCGGGCACATTGATGGTCTTGTTGACGGCGCCATTAGGTATGATTGGTGCCGTTGCGGCCATGTTGGCTTTCAGTCAGCCATTTGGCTTTGTGGCCAACTTGGGCTTGATTGGTTTGGCGGGAATTTTGATGCGTAATACGTTGATATTAGTCGGGCAAATTCAAGAGAACCTAAAACAGGGCATGGATAATGAACGCGCATTGATTGATGCGACCTTGCGTCGGGCGCGTCCTGTCTTGCTGACGGCTATTGCGGCAGTGCTGGCTTTTATTCCATTAACGACCAATGTGTTCTGGGGCCCTATGGCCTTTGTCCTGATTGGTGGCATTTCAGTGGGGACTTTATTAACACTTTTATTCTTACCTGCATTGTACGCCGTGTGGAATCGGGTATGATAGAGGGGTTAGAGATTAGTTAATCATAAAGAGAATTAATGTGGGTTTAAGTTTTTGGAAAAATGATACTGCGATTGTAAGTGAATTAGAACAGACGGTCGATGAACAGGCGAGAGAGATAGAGACGCTCAAAAAGCGCTTGGCTCAATGTCAGTAGAATCAAACTAAATACGAAAACCTTCAGGAAAGAGTTGAGCTACAGGATCGTTGGTCGGCAATCGATCGAGTGATGGCGATCATCGAGTTTGATTTATCAGGCAATATTCTATTTGCCAACGAAAACTTTTTGACTTTGATGGGATATGAGGCTGCTGAGCTGATGGGTGTTCACCATTCAAAACTAGTGGGTGAGGCCTATGCTAAAAGTGCTGAGTATCAACAATTCTGGGCGACACTCGCTGAAGGTGATTGGGTTTCAGATCGAGTGCCTCGCTTGCACAAAAATGGCCAAACGATCTGGTTAGAAGCCAGTTATAACCCCATTTTTAATGCTGAAGGCCATGTGACTAAATACATCAAGTTCGCCACGGATATAACCTCCGCTGTGCATAAAGAGTATGATGCTCGAGGCAAAATCGATGCGATTAATAAATCCATGATGGTGGTTGAGTTTGACCTGAATGGTCATATTCTAATGGCGAACGACAACTTCCTGCACATGATGGGCTATGAATTAGGTCAGGTTCAAGGTCAGCACCATGAAATGTTTGTTGATCAAGGGTATGCCGCTTCAATGTCTTATCAGGATTTTTGGTCGGTTTTGGCTAAAGGGCAATACATTTCAGGCACGTTCAAGCGTCTTAATTCGCGTGGCGAAACGGTTTGGCTTGAAGCAACCTATAACCCAGTTTATGATGCGGAAGGGCAATTAAAAAAAGTGGTTAAATTTGCCACCAATATCGAAGCCAGTGAGCAAACACAGAATTTCATTCGCTCATTGGATTTGAGTACGCAAATCGTTAAACGATTGAATGAAGGTGATTATGAGTTTGATATTACTCAAGCCGTTCGAGGTTTGTCTGATTCAATGTATTCATCTCGAACCATGGATTTAATGTTAGCTCTTCATGTTATGGCCCGCAACCTCAGTAAACAAGACAAAAGTGAGTAAATGATGCGTATAAAAGTCGATGATATTTTGCAAATGAACCATGTGGATCGATGGCACACGCATAGGACTCACCGCACGCAAAATTTATCCGAACACAGCGCTATGGTGGCGATTTTTTCAAACTTGCTTTACGATCGAATTGTGCCTGAAGATCAGCACAGCCATGAAGATCGCTACACATTAATGTGGTACAGCTTGATGCATGATCTTCCTGAAATTGCCACATCCGATATTGCATCGCCTGCCAAAAAAGTCTTGAGAGAACTGTATGACGGCGATGAAGACCCTTTTGAAGTCTTGGAAGATCGCCTTTTTCCATCCATTAAAAAAATTAAACAAGCCGTGTCGGGCACGCCATTGAAGGCCATTAACAAGCTAGCGGATAATCTTGATGCGATTGCATTTATTTCTAAAGAGGGTATTGGCTCGACGTCCAAGAAAATTCGTGAACGAGTCAGTACAGAATTTCGGTCTAAGTTGGTTGAATTGGCTAAACAATACCCCGATTATCACTGGGAAAAGGCAGAAGTCATCTTGGCAGAAACATTAAAAGCCGCTAAAAAATAAAGGTGGATTATGAAAGGGTTACTCAGAGCATTACTCACGATTTATGCTGTTGTAGGCGCACATTCGGTTTGGGCTGCGAAAGATAAAACGGTTTCTGTGTTTGCAGAGCCAGCAGAAGTCATCGAATTGCAGGAAACTTTAGATGTTCTTGCAACGGTGATTGCTAATGAATCCATTGATGTCGTCTCCACATTGACTGAACGCGTGCAAAGTATTCACTTCACAGAAGGTCAAATGGTATCCAAAGGCGACTTATTGGTGGTTTTAGATACGCGAGAAGCACAAGCCAATGTCGAGCAATCCAAGGCGATAACACTCGAGTCTCAACAACAATATGAGCGTGTCGTTAAACTAGCCAAGCAGCAGGGGATTTCCCAATCGACGGTTGACGAGAAGTTACGTGCATGGAAAGTCGCTCAAGCTCAGCAAACTCAAGCCGAAATTCACTTAGATAAACATTTTATTCGTGCGCCTTTTGATGGGCGTGTAGGCCTTCGGTACGTGAGTGTAGGGGCTTTGTTGCAGCCTGGAACAATGATTACAACCTTGGATGATGTTTCCCAAGTCAAAGCCGACTTTACGGTCTCGGCTGCTGAATTAGGTTACATAAAACCAGGTTTATCGATAGAGTCAGCTCATCCCGCGTTTCCTAAAACCAAATTCAGTGGAAGCATTGAGACATTAGATACGCGCGTGAATGAGTCAACTCGTCGGTTAAATGTCCGCGCCTCTATTGCCAACCCTAATGTGCAGTTGCGACCGGGTATGTTGTTGACGACTCAGATTCAAAAGCCTACACGCTCTGCGCTGATGGTGCCCGCGACCGCAATAGTTGTTTTTGCCGATGATCAGATTGTTTATCAAATTGTCGATAAAGAAGGCACAAAAGTGGCTCAGAAACGCATTGTCAAAACAGGGGTGCGCACACCCTCTCAAGTGGAGATTCTCGAAGGCTTAAATGCAGGTGATTTGGTCGTTTCGGAAGGCGCATTAAAGCTGAAATCAGGCCGCAAAGTACAGATTAAAGAAGGCCTTCAGCCATGATGATTTCCAATATTTCGGTTAAAAGACCTGTACTTGCAACGGTTATGTCATTGCTTTTGGTCGCTTTTGGTTTGTTGGCTTTTGACCGTTTATCGCTGCGAGAATACCCAGATATTGATCCGCCTGTGGTTACCATTACAACCGATTATCCAGGGGCTTCCGCCTACATTGTTGAGTCTCGCATTACCAAGATGCTTGAGAACCGAATAGCGGGGGTTCAGGGGATTGAATACATGTCTTCGACCTCAAAAGATGGGCGATCAAAAATCACCATTCAATTCGATATTGATCGAGATATTGATGCCGCGGCCAATGATGTTCGAGATCGGGTAGCACGAGTCGTTGATAGCCTACCTGAAGGGCTTGAGTTTCCGGATGTTCGAAGAGCAGATGGAGATGAAAGCGTCATTATGTGGCTCAACTTAAATGCCGATGATATGACCGTACCTGAACTGACTGATTATGCAGAGCGTTATTTGGTCGACCGATTCGCAGTTTTGGATGGCGTCGCTCGTGTTCGTGTGGGGGGAGGCCAGTCGTTTGCAATGCGAATTTGGTTAAACCCTGAGCAACTCGCAGCCAGAGGTTTAACGGCGAATGATGTTGTG
>JAAZVR010000044.1 GCA_018623305.1 Thiotrichales bacterium
ATGGCACGCCACCGTTGAAAATTTCTGGCGGCTCGAAATTAAAAGCCTTGGACTGTACATTGCCTATGGCATCTGCTCAGGTCAAATCATGTGTGTTATTAGCAGGTATGTATGCTGAAGGCGAAACGCGCGTCACTGAACCTGCTCCGACACGCGACCATACCGAGCGTATGCTGAGCGGTTTTGGTTACGATGTAAAACGTGAGGGCGCAACAGCAATTTTGACAGGCGGTGGTCAGTTGAAAGGCACGCATATTGATGTGCCTTCTGATATCTCGAGTGCGGCTTTCTTTATGGTTGGAGCTTCTATCGCTGAAGGTTCTGATTTAACACTTGAGCATGTCGGCATCAACCCAACTCGTGACGGTGTTATTTCAATTTTGCGTTTGATGGGTGCGAATATTGAAGTGATGAATGAGCGCGAGGTTGGTGGGGAGCCTGTTGCGGATATTCGAATTCAGTCAGCGCCATTAAAAGGTATTCAAATTCCAGAAGAATACGTGCCTTTGGCGATTGATGAATTCCCTGCAGTCTTTATTGCAGCGGCCTGTGCAGAAGGTGAAACGGTGTTGACTGGCGCTGAAGAATTACGAGTTAAAGAATCCGATCGTATTCAAGTTATGGCGGATGCTCTTGAATCAATGGGTATTCAAGCAGAACCCACAGAAGACGGTATTAAAATTCAAGGTGGCCAATTAACGGGCACAACATCTAATATCAACTCTCATCATGACCACCGAATTGCGATGTCGTCTGCGATGGCAGGCCTACGTTCGACTGGGCCAGTTGTGATTGACGATTGTGCAAATGTAAATACGTCATTCCCTGCATTCGTTGAGTTAGCAAAATCAATCGGCCTTGATATCACAGCGGAAACCTACGATGACTAAATTGATTACAGTCGATGGACCGAGCGGTGCTGGCAAAGGCACTATGTGTCAGCTGATGGCGAATGAATTAGGCTGGGAACTCCTTGATTCGGGTGCAATTTACCGTGTTCTTGGGCATGCGGCTTACACTCGTGGAATCGATAAAACCGATGTTGATGCATTGGTTGATGTCGCACTCAAGTTGGATGTTCGTTTTATCAATGGCCAAGTGATTTTGGATGGGGAAGATGTCACCGCTGAGATTCGCACTGAAGAGGGCGGTAAGCGTGCATCGGATGTTGCACCAATTCCAGAAGTTCGTGCAGCGTTGCTCCAACGTCAACGTAATTTTGCAACAGATGCTGGTTTAGTTGCGGATGGTCGAGATATGGGCACAGTCGTTTTTCCAGATGCGCCTTTGAAAATTTATTTAACTGCGAGTGCAGAAGCACGAGCTGAACGTCGATACAAGCAATTGACTGAAGCTGGTGTAGAGGCTGATTTGACCGATATTCTTGAAAAAGTGAATGCACGTGATGAGCAAGATATGAATCGAGCAACAGCTCCACTCAAACCTGCGTACGATGCGGTTACAATCGACAGCAGTAACATGACTATTGATCAAGTGATGTCAGAAATGATGAATTTGGCCAAACAACGAGATTTAATTTAGGAGACACAGTCTTATGATGCAAGCCATTCGAGATAAAGCCCAAGGCTGGATTGCCTGGACGATTGTTATTTTGATTTCCATTCCTTTCGCTCTTTGGGGCGTAGATCAATATGCACAAGGTGAACGAGATGAGCCGGTTGCTGTGGTAGGTGATGTTGAAATTACGCCACGAGAATTCAGTAATGCTTATCAACGCCAAAAGCAAATGTTGCAAGAGCAGTTTGGTGATATGTTTGACCAAATCGTCAAAGATGATGAGTTGAAAGAGCAAATCATGCAGGGATTGATTCAACAAGCCGTTATGGTGAATGCATCCGAAGTGCAAGGCTACACCATTTCAGATGCTCATTTAGCTCAAATGATTCAAAACTCTACTGTGTTTCATAAAGACGGTAAATTTGACCAAGAGCGTTATGAACTATTGTTATCCAATGCAGGTTGGACACCGGGCATGTATGAACGTGAAGAGCGTCAGCTGCAACAAGTTGGACAGCTTGAATCGGGTATCTCTGGTTCAACAATGACGACAGAAGCAGAATACGCTTTTGTTGAACAGCTTTCTCGTGAAGAGCGAAATGTTGCGTTTTACACATTATCGTTGACTGAAAAAGTCATGAGCGTATCAATCACAGACGAATCCGTCGCTCAATTCTTCGAACAAAATAAAGAAGATTATCGAGTGCCTGAGAAAGTGGTTGTCGATTACATTGAATTAAATTCAGAAATGTTGGGCAAGGAAATTCAACCATCTGAGGAAGATCTAGTGTTGTTTTTCCAGGATAATCAAATCGACTATCAAACGCCTGAAGAGCGTAAAGCCAGTCATATTTTGATTGCCAAAGAAGAAAAAGCGAAAGCTGAAGACCTTTTGAAACAAATTAAAGAGGGCGCAGACTTTGCTGAGTTAGCTAAGCAGCACTCCATTGATCCAGGTTCTGGTGCTCAAGGAGGCGATTTAGGTTTCTTCGGTTTGGGAATGATGGTTGAGCCATTTGAAAAAGCAGCGTTTGCTTTGAATGTTGATGAAGTATCTGAATTAGTCGAAACTCAGTTTGGTTATCACATTATCAAAGTAACTGACATTAAGGCCTCAACGACGCCTGAATTGGATGCAATCAAATCTCAAGTATTGGCTGATTACCAAGCAAGAGAAGGGGCTAAGATTTATCAAGAGCAATATGAGCGTTTGGCTAATTTAACGTACGAACAGCCGACAACGCTTGAGCCTGCAAGCGAAGTTCTGGGCATTGCTATTCAAAGCTCCACTGCGTTTGATCGTACAAACCATTCCGAAGGCATTGCTCATTACCCGAAAGTAGTTGAAGCTGCGTTTTCTGAAGCGGTATTGCAAGATGGTCTAAATTCTCAAGTACTTGAGTTATCTGCTAATTCAGCGGTTGTGATTCGTTTGAATAAGCGCATTGATTCATACATTCCAGACATGGCTGAAGTAGCGACTGATATCAAAGAACGCTTGATTTATGAAGAAGCGACTAAAGCGTTGAATGCTGAAGCTCAATTAGCGGTTAAGCAACCCGATGCTTCTCAGTTTGGAGATTCTGTTTGGGTTCAACGCGGCACGCAATCCATTTCACCAGCTATTGTTCGTGAGGCGTATCGAATTGCGGAAAACGGTGGTGTTAAACAGGTGACGCTTGAAAACGGAGATATTGCGATCGTTAAGCTAAATGAGCGACGTTTGGGTGAAGAATTGATTCCTGCTCAAAAAGATGCATTGAAACAAGCGCTTCAACAGATCAATCAAAAGATCAACAACGAAGTATTGATTGAAACATTGACATCTCAAACTGAAATCGAGCGTTAGGTACCTGATCCATGTTGAGTGATTATTTTGAATTGCAGTTGGTTACACAGCCATTGTTGGCGACTTCATTCAATACAACACTGGTTGTTTTATCAGTTATTGTTGCAATTGTGTCTGCCTACACCGGCACTATCTTAATCGCTCAACTTCGTCGGACCGTAACCACAGAGTATTTCGTATCTCAATCCAATTGGTTTTGGTGGTTTGCTGCGACATTTATTCTTTCTTTAGGCATCTTCACGATGCACTTCACAGGGATGCTTGCCTTTGAAATAGGGCAAACCGTGACATACGATTTAGTCGTTACATTGATTTCATTTGTTGTGATGTTTGTCTTCGTAGGCCTTGGGGTCCAAGTGTTTATGAATAAGGGAACGTTAAGTTCCCTTAATTATTTAATGGTTGCCATTTATTTTGCGCTTGGATTGGGATTGCTTCATTACATTGGAATGGAGGCGTTTAACGCAAACGCAACTTTATACTACGACCCTATGACTTGGATTGAATCCATTGTGATTGCAATTCTTGGATTCGTGGCCAGCATGTTTGTATTGCGATCATTGCATAATCAGCATCCATCAAGGCAAGCGATTACATTGATAATCTAAAAGAAGAATCGATTTCATTGGCTCAAGTTATGGTTGATGAGCAGCAGGCGCATCTTGATCGCTTGATAAATCTCTATGAGTCCGAGCAAGATAAGATCGACTTTTACTGGCAAGATGCCTTTAATAATGCCGTTTACGCGCATAAAGCAATACTTACTCAGATGAGCATTGATGTTCAAACCGACAATGAGCCGATGAAGGTCTATGCTGAAGAATCGCTTCTAGAGCAGGCGTTTATCGTACTGATAAAACAATCCATTCGTACATTTCAATCGAACTCGAGTGAATTCGCTTCAAAAGTGATCAAGATTCAAAGCATACATCAAGATGATTTAGTTTGTGTCGTATATGAAGACAATGCAGGATCACGAAATGATCAAGTGACGCGTGAAAAGTTTGATTTGGAGTCTATTAAGTCGCTGTTGAAAAATGCGAATGATGGAGACATTGAGGTTGAAAACTTAGATGGGGGTTTGCGCGTTAAGCTGATGCTCAAACGCGCAAAGGTCAGTGTTTAAATTAATCGATTAAACGCTGGCCATCATGTTGTAACCGCCATCGACGTAAGTGATTTCACCTGTGATGCCTGATGCTAAATCAGAACACATGAAGGCAGCTGTGTTGCCCACTTCTTCGATTGTAACGTTACGTTTTAATGGAGTCATTTCTGCTGCTTTGTCCAACATAGAGCGGAAGTCTTTGATGCCTGAAGCGGCTAATGTACGAATAGGGCCTGCAGAAATGGCATTTACGCGAATGCCTTCAGGGCCTAGGCTGCGAGCCATGTAACGTACGTTCGCTTCCAAAGAGGCTTTTGCAATACCCATAACATTGTAGTTTTTAACCGCACGAACTGCGCCTAAGTATGACAATGTCATCAATGAGCCGTTGCGGCCTTTCATCATTTCACGACCTGCTTGAGCCAAAGCTGTGAAGCTCCATGCAGAAATATCATGTGCCGTTAAGAAGCCTTCGCGTGTTGCCACATCCATGTATTCACCTTCAAGTTCCTCACGAGGTGCAAATGCAACAGAGTGAACGATGCAATCCAAACCATCCCATTTTTTCGAAAGTTCAGTGAAAACCGATTCAATTTGAGCCTGGTCTGTAACATCACATGGTAATACGATGTCTGAATTAACGGCTGCAGCTAATTTTTCAACACGGCCTTGCAGCTTTTCACCTTGGTAAGTGAAAGCTAATTCAGCGCCTTGTTTGTGCATTGCATCCGCAATACCCCAAGCGATTGATTTGTTATTTGCACAGCCCACAATAAGGACTTTTTTACCTTGCATGAAACCCATGTCTGTTCCCTTGTTTAGATTAAACGAATTTTGCTATTATACACCCATGAGAATTATTCAGCGAACCGCCTTGTGGGCATTTATCCTCTTGTTGGTCGGGTGTTCTGATACCTGGAATAATCCGTACCCAGAATCTCAGTCTGCGGAAAAGATTCTCTATTCATCATTTGATTCAAGACCTAAATACCTAGATCCCGTGCGATCATACAGTTCAGATGAATGGTCATACCTAGAGAATATTTTAGAAACCCCGTTGACCTATCACTACACCGATCGACCTTATCGTTTAATTCCTCAAACGCTCACACAACTCCCTGAAATCAATACATTTGAGCAGGACGGACAAACCTTTACGGATTATGTACTCACGGTCAAACCTGGAATTTTCTTCGCACCTCATCCATTATTGGGTGCGAAGCGTGAACTCACTGCGGATGATTACGTTTATCAGATAAAGCGTTTAGCTGCACCGTTTTTGCTATCACCGATTCATTCAATGATGAAAGAGTACATTGATGGCTTTGAAGAATTTTCTAAAACAGTTAAATCGGCCGAAGAGATTCGCAAGACTGATTTGACTGGTGTTCAAGTCTTATCTCGATATCAATACCGCATTCGAATCAAAGGGGAATACCCTCAATTTTTATATTGGCTAGCGATGCCGTTTTTTGCGCCTATGCCTTACGAATTGGCGGAAAACCCTGACTATGACCTAAACTGGAACCCTGTCGGCACAGGGGCCTATCAATTGATAAAAAATGACCCTAACAGTGAAATGGTCTTGGCTAAAAATCCAAACTATCGAAATGCTGATGCTGTAGACATCGAAAAAGTAATCTATAAGCTCGAAAAAGAAAGCATTCCCTATTGGACTAAATTTTTGCAAGGTTATTATGATATGTCTGGCGTAAGTTCAGACAGTTTCGACCAAGCCATTAATACTTCATCAACCGGTAGCTTGGACCTATCGGATGAAATGCGTGAGCGCGGTATTCGTCTGATAATGAGTCCTAAGCCCGTCACCTATTACATGGGGTTTAATATGTTGGATGACACGGTGGGTGGGTATTCGCAAGATAAGCAGGCCTTACGCAAAGCTATTGCTGAGGCCTTAGATTACGATGAATATATTTCGATTTTCGCAAATGGTCGTGGCATAGAAGCGCGTGGGCCTGTACCGCCTGGGATAACGGGGCATATTTCACCTGATTCAACTCCGCCCAATTTAGAGCAAGCAAAACAATGGGTGAGTGATGCAGGTATGCAGAATAAAACGATTTATTTGGACACGCCTGCAACAGGCCCTGAATCAAAAGCTCGACTGCAATGGTTTAAAAAGCGTCTGGCACTCATTGATTTAAATTTGGTGGTACGAGCAACCGACTACAACCGCTTTCAGGAAAAAATTCAAAAGGGTAAGGCTCAGCTGTATGAATGGGGCTGGAATGCAGACTATCCAGATCCTGAGAATTTCTTTTTCTTGCTGTACTCAAAAAATGGCAAAGTCGAACACGGGGGTGCAAACAGCTCTAATTATGCCAACCCTGAGTTTGATGCGTTGTTTGAACAAATGAAAACGATGCCCGATTCGCCAAAGCGCATGGAGTTGATTAATCAAATGCTCGAAGTTCTTAAAAAAGATCAACCGTGGGTGTGGGGCTGGCATCTTGTTTCAGTCGGTCTTTATCATGATTGGATCGGCAATCTTGTCTCGAATTCGATGACTAAAGGGACTCTGCGTTATTTAACGATCGATCCTGTCAAACGTGAGGCCTACCGAGCTCAACATAATAAGCCTTCTAAGCAGCCGATCATATTCACGTTGATTGTTATTTTTGCGTTGATTGTTCCAGCGATCTGGGCCTATCGTAAACGACAAAACTCTACGATGATGGGACAAGTATGAGCCAATACATTATCAGACGATTCTTATACGCAATTCCTATTTTAATCGGGGTCAATTTCTTAACCTTTGCTTTGTTTTTTATGGTGAACACACCTGATGATATGGCAAGAATGCACTTGGGCGAAAAACATCTAACAACAGAGGCTATTGAACAGTGGAAGGCTGATAAGGGTTATGATAAACCCTTATTTATCAATAATTCAGAGCCTTTTCCTGATAATCTTTCCGATACCATTTTTTACGAAAACTCACTCAGTTTATTCACCTTTAATTTCGGTCAATCAGATGAGGGGCGAGATATTGGTGCGGATGTCTCTCAGCGAATGTGGCCGAGTTTGGCGATTGCGATTCCGACCTTTATTCTGGGATTGATAGCTAACATTGTTGTTGCTTTACTCGTCGTGATGTTTCGGGCAACAAAAATTGATCTCGCCGCAATGGCTATCGCTGTTTCTCTGATGTCGATATCGGGGCTTTTCTACATTATTGGCGGTCAATATCTGTTTGCGAAGATGTGGTCATGGTTCCCAATTTCAGGTTATGACATGGGTGAAAATGCATGGAAGTTTTTAATACTGCCTGTCATTATTGGTGTGGTCAGTGGTTTAGGTGCAGGTGTACGTTGGTATCGAAGTCTATTTCTTGAAGAAGTATATAAAGATTATGTTCGTACAGCGAAAGCGAAAGGCCTCTCTGAATTATCCATTCTTTTCCGTCATATTCTGCAAAACGCAATGTTGCCGATTTTGACGGGGGTGGTTGTGGTAATCCCTTTACTGTTCATGGGCAG
>JAAZVR010000002.1 GCA_018623305.1 Thiotrichales bacterium
CATCGAGCGTATTCAACGTATCCGTATCAGCGATCACCGCCTGCGGCTGATGAAAAGCGCCAATCATGTTTTTACCGCGTGGGTGATTCACCCCGGTTTTACCGCCGACCGATGAATCCACTTGCGACAACAAGGTAGTTGGGATTTGAATAAAGTTCACACCACGCTGATAGGTCGCTGCTGCAAACCCCGTCAAATCACCAATGACACCGCCACCCAGTGCGATTAACGTCGATTTACGGTCAAAACGCGCCGCCAACATCGCATCATACACACGATCAACCATTTCGAGAGATTTGTACTGCTCGCCGTCGGGCAAAATCACCGCTTCAACTTGCAAATCCGAACCGTGAAATAAGGCCTTCACCGTATCCAAATACAAAGGCGCAACCGTTTCGTTAGTCACAATCATCACTTGCGAACCTTTAACATAAGGTCGAATCAATTCTGCTTTCGACAAAAGGCCTTGGCCAATAAAGATAGGGTAACTGCGTTCGCCTAAATCAACCGTCAATGTTTTCATGAGTGTTTTCATTCAATGATGCCTTTTTCGTAAAGTTTCTTTTCAATTTCTTTGACCACAGTAAAAATGGGCTTATCTTGCGTTTCCAAAACCATATCCGCCACGTCTCGATATAAAGGATCGCGTTTATTCATCAAATCCTTGATGGTTTGCATTGGGTCTTCAGTTTGCAACAACGGACGATTGGTGTCATGTTTGGTGCGTTCGTATAAATGCTCAGGCGTAGCGCATAAATAAATCACAAAGCCTGAACGACGTAACACTTTTCGATTTTCTTTCTTCAAAACCGCGCCACCACCGGTTGCAAGCACCAAGTTCTTCTCCAGCGCCAACTCTCTTAAAACGCGAGACTCACGACGCCGAAAGCCCTCTTCACCCTCATGCTCAAAAATAACAGGAATTCGAACGCCCGTTGTTTCTTCAATCACATGATCGGTATCCATAAATCGGGCCCTAAGCGCCTTTGCAAGACGACGACCCACAGAGGATTTCCCCGCCCCCATGGTACCTACAAGAAAAATATTATGTTTCAATCTCATGGCGTAATTTTAGCGGATTTTTAATCTGCAAGCCGATAAAATGGAACGTCAAAATACCGTTTGGCACATATATTTAAAATGACTTTTTTCTTAAAACTTTTTTTGGGTCTCAGCTTGCTCGGCATATTTGGCGGAGGCCTCACAGCCTTCGGCGTTTACCAATGGGTACTTAAGCCAGAACTTCCTGATGTTAAGACACTCAAAAACGTTCAATACCAAGTGCCGCTACAAATCTATTCAACTGACGGTCAATTAATCAGTGAAATCGGTACCAAAAAACGACTCCCTGTTGAGTATGAGCAAATCCCCCCAACCATGATCCAAGCCATCATATCTTCTGAAGATGATGGCTTTTTCGAGCATGATGGCGTCGACTTTAATGGTATTTTCCGAGCTCTTTACACACTTGCCACAACAGGTCAAAAAGCCCAAGGTGGTTCAACCATCACTATGCAAGTGGCTCGTAACTTTTTCCTTACTCGTGAAAAAACCTATCTCAGAAAAATCAACGAAATCATACTCTCTTATCAAATTGAAAACGCGCTCAGCAAAGAAGAAATCATCACACTTTATTTGAACAAGATTTTCTTAGGCTATCGATCCTATGGCGTTGCAGCAGCCGCACAAACCTACTACGGAAAATCATTGAGCGAACTGGATTTAAATGAGTTTGCAATGATTGCAGGCCTACCTAAAGCACCTTCAGCTTATAACCCCATCATCAACCCTGAGCGTGCTGAAATTCGTCGTAATTACGTTCTTCGAAGAATGCATGAGCTTGGCTTCATCTCTCAAGATGACTATATCCGTGCAAAAGCTGTTCCTGTTCATGCCAAATTTCACGGTGTAGAAATTGAACTTGACGCAGGCTACGTTGCTGAAATGGTTCGTCAAAAAGCGCAAGACATTCTGGGAGAAGAAGCGACCACAGGCGGTTATCGCATCTATACCACCGTCCAATCTCATTTGCAGGAAACTGCCAACATTGCCATGCAAAAAGGTTTGATGGACTATGTTCGACGCCATGATTATCAAGGCGCATTAGCACACAAACCCGAGTGGCTGAATGTTAGCAACCAAGAGCTTAGAAAACATCTCAAGGAATTCAAAGCCTACGGCATTTTGCACGCAGGCATTGTCAGCGATGTCTTAGAGCAAGGCGTCATTATTCGCACGCCGGACCGCATATTTTCAATCGCATGGAAAGATATGAAATGGGCACGCATGAAAGACGGAAAACGCTGGCTGCCGAAGCCTAAAAAGCCATCGGATATTTTAAAGAAAGGCGATATCATCTATGCCGAACCTGTTGATCCATATCAACTGGACGGGGACTGGATGCTCGCTGACAAACCAGAAGCCCAAGGCGCACTGGTCAGCCTCAATCCACATGATGGCAGTATTTTGGCTTTAAACGGTGGTTTCGACTACCAACACTCCAAATTCAACCGAGCAGTGCAAGGCCTTCGCCAGCCGGGTTCAAACTTTAAACCTTTCATCTATTCTGCTGCGCTTGAAAAAGGCTATACCGCAGCGAGTTTAATAAACGATGCCCCTTTAGTTTTCAAAGACAAAGCCTTAGAGGATTTTTGGAAACCTGAAAACTATTCAGGTAAATTCTTTGGCCCGACGCGCATCCGATACGCGCTCACGAAATCACGCAACTTGGTTTCCATTCGTTTATTAAGAAATATCGGCATTCGATTTGCACTGAATCATGCACAACAATTTGGTTTCAATCCAGCTCGCTTTGAGGGCAGTCGAAACCTGTCACTATCCCTAGGCTCTGCGCCCATGTCTCCCCTTGAAGTCGCACAAGGCTACAGCGTTTTTGCGAATGGAGGCCTTAAAATTGAGCCGCACATCATCGACCGAATCGAAGACATCAACGGCAAAGTGGTCTATCAATATTTCCCCCCATCACCATTAGACAGAGCTATTTCTGAACAAAACGCTTTCATAATGACCTCCATTATGAAAGACGTTATTACAGAAGGTACAGGTCGAAAAGCGCTCGCCCTCAATCGAGGTGATATTGCAGGCAAAACAGGCACAACCAATGACCAGAAAGATGCCTGGTTCTCAGGTTTTAGTCCCGATGTCGTTACAACGGTTTGGGTCGGTTTCGACCAGCCCAAAACCATGGGACGCTTTGAAACAGGTGGCCGTGCCGCACTGCCTATTTGGATTGACTTTATGGAACAGGCTTTGATCAGTCACCCTGAAAAACCTGAAACCATTCCAGAGGGAATTGTCAGAATCAAAATCAACCCCAAAACTGGGGACGCTGCCTATGAAAATGATACACAAACCATTTATGAGGTTTTTAGAACGGAGCATGCACCCAAACCTAAGTCTCGAGAACATCTAAGAGAACAAGAATTGATACGAGAACTGTTTTAATGTGGCAAGCGATTGAATCTCAACTGGGCGAACCGATTCTTAATCGCCAACAGGCCTTCGGTGGTGATGTGAATGAATGTTTTATCATCACCACAGCCCATCAAAAATACTTTATCAAACGGCACAAAGCTGGTTTTCTTTCCATGTTTGAAGCCGAGTTGTTGAGCTTAGAAAAACTGCACGCCACCCAAACATTGCGCGTGCCTCAACCCTATTTCACAGGGTGTAACGAACAATTCAGTTGGTTAGTCATGGAGGACTTAGAGTTTGGACATCACGGAAATGATATCCAGTTAGGTGAACAACTCGCCCAAATGCACTTAATCCAACACACCCATTACGGCTGGGCAGAAGACAACTTCATCGGTTCAACCGTGCAGAACAACAAATGGCATTCCAACTGGGTTGAGTTTTTCATCACACAACGGCTGATGCCTCAAATTGAATTCTCAAATTCCAAGACCTTAAAAACAGCCGCTGAATCATTTTATAAAGAATTAAACAATTTGCTGCCTTCACAGCCTCATGCGTCACTTTTGCATGGCGATTTATGGGGCGGTAACGCAGGTTTTTTAAGCGATGGTTCGCCCGTGATTTACGACCCCGCCAGTTATATTGGCGATCGAGAAACGGATTTAGCCATGACGCGTTTATTTGGTGGCTTCAATAACGATTTTTACGCAGGTTACAACAACGTCTTTCCGCTCGAAAAAGACTTTGAACAACGCACCAAAATTTACAATCTGTATCACATTCTTAACCACTACACGCTATTCGGCGGACACTACCACGATCAAGCGTTGGCAATCATGCAAAGCTATCAGTAACTCGGTATAATTCACGCAAATTAAATTTACACATTTGGATGACGTTATGAAACTGATCTTATTGGGCGCCCCGGGCGCTGGCAAAGGCACACAAGCGCAATTCTTAACCGAAGAATTTTCGATCCCTCAAATCTCAACAGGCGATATGTTACGTGCTGCGATTAAAGCGGGTACTGAATTGGGCATGGCTGCGAAAAAAGTTATGGACGCAGGTGAATTGGTTTCTGACGATATCATCATCGGTTTGGTTAAAGAGCGCATCGCGCAAGACGATTGTGAAAACGGTTTCTTATTGGATGGCTTCCCTCGTACATTGGCGCAAGCCGACGCATTGAAAGATGCAGGCGTGGATATTGATGCTGTTGTTGAAGTGGACGTGCCTGATGAAGAAATCATCAAACGTATGAGCGGTCGTCGCGTTCACCTGGCTTCTGGTCGTACTTACCACATCGTGTACAACCCACCGAAAGAAGAAGGCAAAGACGACCAAACAGGCGAAGAGTTGATTCAGCGTGAAGACGATCAGGAAGATACGGTTAAAGCTCGCTTGAACGTTTACCACGATCAAACAGAACCGTTGGTGAAGTACTACACTGACTTCTCAAACAGCGGTGCTGACAACGCGCCGAGCTATGTGAAAGTGGATGGCACACAAGCGATTTGTGATGTTCAATCAAACATCATGGCAGGCTTAAAAGGTTAATCCTTTTTAATCTAGCTAACAAAAGCACCTTCGGGTGCTTTTTTTGTTTTAGAATACGCGGTTCGCGTTTTTGGGTTGCGGAAGTAGGTGAAACTCCTGCGCTGTCCTCGCAACGGTAATTGGCCAAGGCCATCAGTCCGATACCAGCCCAGAAACTGTCTATTAATTCACAGAGTACGATGGATGCTCTATAGGAAACTCAAAATGAAAATCAAAACTTTAACCCTTGCGATTGCCGCTGCAACCGCGAGCACGTCTGCTATTGCCCAAACAATTGAACTGGACACGATTGTCGTAACAGCGAATAAAACTGAACAATCACTGCAAGACATCACGTCTAATGTCACCGTGATTACCGCTGAAGAAATTAAGGCGAAACATTACACGACAGTGCGTCAAGCAATTGCTTCGACCCCAGGCATCAGCTTCACCTCTAACGGCGGAGCAGGCCTGTCAGGAAACCTATTCATACAAGGCATGGAAAGCAAATACATCCTTGTCCTTATCGATGGAATTCGTTACAACGAACCCACTGCTCTTTACGGCTCACCATTCGAAGATCTAATCATCGACAATATTGAACGAATAGAGATTATCAAAGGGGCACAATCGGGAGTATGGGGTGCCGATGCAGCTGGAGGGGTCATTAATATCATTACAAAGGATCCTGAGAAAAACGGAACAAAAGGTAATATTTCTATTGAATCAGGCAGCTATGAAACCTCTAAAAACCAAATCAATGTTTACCACAAGGCTGACAAACTTGATTTAACGCTTTCACGTTCTGAATATCATATCGACGGAATGACAGCCGCAGCTACAAGTGGGCAAGATATCGATCACTTTGAAAAAGACCCTCGCCAAAACATCACTCTATCAGGCAAGATTCGTTACCACTTCTCCGAAAACACTTCCGCCTCTTACCTGCATAAAACGATTGATTCAAAAACTCAATTTGATGCAGGGGCAAGCACACAAGGCACTGTCGAGAACAGTAAAAACGCTCACCAATTTGAAAGCGCATCAGTCAATCATCAACAAGACAATTTCAGCCTTCGAGCATTTCATAACACTGCCAATTTCAACCGCACACTGAATGGTAATGGATGGACTTATAACGGTAAATCAGAAACCATCGAATCAGGACTAGAAGCCAATGCAAATTTAGGCCTCCTCAATTTAACTACAGGCTTTAATGAATTGAAACTAAGCACAGAAAGCAATTCATATGAAAACACTGGCTATTTCTTGGGCAACACCTCAGTTCTTAAAAATTCAGGAATTGTTT
Organism: Thiotrichales bacterium; assembly: GCA_018623305.1. Classification (GTDB taxonomy): domain Bacteria; phylum Pseudomonadota; class Gammaproteobacteria; order JAAZVR01; family JAAZVR01; genus JAAZVR01. The sequence continues at coordinate 6,284 of JAAZVR010000002.1, forward strand.
TGTCTCAAAGTATTCGATTCGATGATTACGATGCGTTTGCTGATGCAACGACCTATAAAGTTGGTTTTAAATTCCCGATGAAAAATGATTTAAATCTTTCATTTAATTATGGAACGGCTTACAAAGCACCATCGATTTCCAATCTGCAAGCCAATCAAACAACAACGGCCGTTGGAATCAAATCTCTTAAGCCTGAAAACTCTGAAAGCTGGGATGCTACCTTGGTTTGGAAAGGCCTTCGTGTAACGCATTTCGATAATCAAATACAGGACATGATTCAGTATTACGATCCCACTCCAGCTGACTGGTCAAATGGAGATGCTTACTACCGAAACACTGCAGGGCAAACCAAAATCCAAGGCACAGAAGTTGAATACAAAATCACTTTAAACGATTTCGATATCTCAACGAGCTATACACACCTTGATACCGCCGATACAGACGGCAACTTTTTAGCTCGTCGCCCTGAAGACCAAATCGGCCTAAATATTGACTGGTTTGCAACAGAGAAATTGGATATTAACCTCAACGGTCAATACATTGGGAAACGATCTGAAGGCGAAGCAACTGATTACTACGACGTTTGGAACACCGTTGCGAATTACGAGTTCAACAAGCAATTCTCAGGCTATATCAAAGTTGATAATCTATTCGACAAATACTATCAAGTCGTGGATGGCTACGCCACTGCCGAGCGTTCATTCTATGCTGGTGTGAAAGCGAAGTTCTAATGCCAAGCTTGATGATCCAAGGATGCACCAGCGATGCAGGAAAATCCACCCTCGTCGCTGGATTATGCCGAGTCTTACAAAGACAAGGCCAATCCGTCGCGCCGTTTAAACCGCAAAACATGGCGTTAAACAGCGCGGTCACAGACGACGGGGGCGAGATCGGTCGCGCCCAAGCCTTACAGGCAATGGCAGCAAAAGTGCCCTTGACTGTTCATATGAACCCTGTGTTACTCAAACCGAGTTCCGACACAGGCGCTCAAGTCATCATTCAAGGCCAATCCATCGGTAATTTGAACGCACTGGATTATCATGACTACAAACCGAAGGCGGCTCAAGCCGTCTTCGATTCCTTTCAAATTCTCTCAAAGCAATACCAACTCATCCTCGTCGAAGGTGCGGGTTCTCCTGCTGAAGTCAATTTACGCAAAGGCGACATTGCCAATATGGGTTTTGCCGAAACCGTCGATTGCCCTGTCATCTTGATTGCCGACATCGACAAAGGAGGTGTGTTCGCACACATCATCGGTACTCTCGAATGTTTGAGCGAATCTGAAAGAAATCGAATCCAAGGCTTTGTCATCAACCGTTTTCGTGGCGATATCGCCCTCCTACAAGACGGTCTCGACTGGTTGGAAGAAAAAACAAGCAAACCTGTACTTGGCGTTCTGCCTTATTTGCATGGACTGCATCTGGATGCAGAAGATGCGGTTTCTAACGAATCGACAAACAAAGACACAACACATCTTAATGTGATTTGTCCATTACTCCCTCACATTTCTAACCACACCGATTTAGACCCACTTATTCACCACCCACAAGTGAACTTTCAATGGGTAAAACACAATGAAACGATTCCCACTGCGGATTTAATCATCTTGCCTGGATCGAAAAATGTGGGCTTTGATTTAGCTTGGTTGAGAGAGCAAGGTTGGGAAAAGGCCTTAACAAAACATCTCCGTTACGGTGGAAAACTCATCGGTATTTGTGGAGGCCTACAAATGCTCGGCCAACGCATTCTTGACTCAGAACACATTGAATCCGAACTCTCTGAAATCGAAGGCCTTGGTTTGATGCCTTATACAACCGCATTCAACCACCAGAAAGAATTGAGAAAACGAATAGGCCAACTGTCATTGAATGATGCAAACGTCTCTGGCTATGAAATTCGTCAAGGCCAAACGCAATTTGATTACACACTCAATCAGCCTTTTGCCACATTCGACAATGGCGACAAAGAAGGCCTCATCTCTGATGACAATCAGATCATTGCCACTTATTTACATGGTGTGTTTGACGAACCTGAGGCCTTAACCGAATTGCTCAATTGGGCAGGCTTGGACAATACTGCCCAATTCGATTTAAACGCATTTCGAGAACAACAAATCAATCGCCTAGCCGATTGCTATGAACAGCATCTCGATATCGAAAAAATAAAACAACTTTTATCGATACAATAACGTCAACTAAATTAGAGTGTGAATCAAAATGAATCAACCTGAAACCTACCCTATTTGCTCAATCGATGACGGTGAAATCATCATGATGCCCAAACCTAATAGCGATTCGTTAACAGAAGATATGCAGTTTTATGCCAACCAAGGCATCACGCACATCATCAGTTTATTGCGCGAACCCGAAGCTGAAAAACTCAATTTACAAAACGAAGGCGCAGAAGCACAAAAACAAGGAATTGAATTCGTACATTTCCCCGTTAAAGACATGGATGTACCCGATGAAACGACTTTGCGAACATTCATCGACACCCACCTCCCCGTTATTCAGCAAGGCGCAAAATACGCGATTCATTGCCACGGAGGGCGAGGCCGAGCGGGTACCGTCGCAATCAGTTTTATGCTCAAAGCAGGATTTCCTCTAGAAGATGCACTGCGTATTGCACGTGAGAAACGCCAAGACCCGATGGTGCCTGTTTGCTCCATACAGGATGATTTCTTAAAAAATTACGCAGAAACACTTTAATCAAGGAACACCGTAATGACTGAAGATAAAAAAGACCAATACCACAAAATCAGAATGGAACGCAAAAAGGCGCAAATTGATGCTTCCATCGCGCGCGCAGACGGTGAAAAAGGCCTACTTTTAGTCATCACAGGTAACGGCAAAGGCAAATCCACATCCGCTTTCGGCATGGTCGCTCGTGCGCTAGGCCACGGCATGAAAGTCGGCGTCTGCCAGTTCATCAAAAGCCGAACGGATACCGGTGAAGAAGCTTTCTTCTCAGACCATCCAAACTGTGAATGGCACGTTTTAGGTGATGGCTTCACTTGGGACACGCAAGACCGTTCACAAGACATCGCGACCTCCGAAAAAGGCTGGCAAGTCGCGATGAATATGCTCACTGACGAAAGCTATGATTTGGTTGTTTTAGATGAATTAACCTATTTACTCAGCTACGAATATTTAGACAAAGATACAGTCCTGAACGGACTCAGTGAAAAACCTGAAATGCAACACGTCGTGGTGACAGGGCGCAGCGCCATTGCTGAATTGAAAGAATTAGCCGATACCGTGTCTGAAATCAAAGACGTGAAACACGCCTACAAAGCAGGCATCAAAGCGCAAAAAGGCATTGATTTATAATGCGCTTAATAGGGCTTGGCATCGTTTTACTTTGGTCTCAATTCAGCTGGGCGCTGAACGTGGTGGATAATACGGGAAAAACGCTGACCCTCGAGCAACCCGCACAGCGGATTATCAGCCTCGCACCGCATATCACCGAAAATCTGTTTAGCGCAGGTTTAGGCGATAAAATCGTCGGCACAGTCAGCTATTCCGACTATCCAGAAAAGGCCAAATCCATCCCGAGAATCGGCACCTATAAAGCGATTAATATCGAGCAAATCATCGCACTCAAACCCGATGTCATCATCGCTTGGCACAGCGGAAATATCATTCGCCAAGTTGAGAAATTAGAGTCGTTGGGCATCCCTGTTTTTTACTCCGAACCGCGCAACTTAGACGACATCGCTGTCAATATCGAGCGCATGGGTGCACTGGGTGGAACAAGTGACATTGCCAAAAAAAAAGCACAGAAATTTCGTCAAACTTTAGCCCAATTAAAACATCGCTATCAAGGCAAAAGCCCAGTCAAAACACTGTATCAAGTGTGGAACAATCCTTTAATGAGTATCAATCAAGATCACTTTATCAGCAAAGCGATTGAAGTCTGTGGCGGTGTCAATGTGTTTGCCGATGCGCCGACGTTAGTGCCGCAATTTGGCTTGGAATCCATCATTGCGAAAAAACCAGAAGTGATTATTGCAGGCACCATGCCCAAACTCAGACGCGCTTGGTCAGATGACTGGCAGCGTTGGACAGGCGTAGATGCGGTCGAAAACCAACAGCTGTATTTTTTAACGGGCGACCACATGCAGCGCCCAACTTTTAGAGCCTTAAAAGGCATTGAAGAATTATGCGGTTATATTGATAAAACCAGAACCGCTAAACTCAAAACCAGCAATTCCGACAATTCAATCATTGCCCCCAAGTGATCGCCCGTAAAGCCATCAAATCGTGCTAATAACCAAGCACGAAAAGCGAAAACAAAAACAGCCACACCCAACAAGGCCCAAGGAAGAAAATATGCCAATAAGCCTGTGGCTAAAACAATCGAAACAGCGGTTGGTTGAAGTGTCATTCTGCGGTGCAAGCTGACCGCAAGGCCTTCGGTTTTCGCGGAATGCGTCGTTAAGAATAAAGGCAAAATCGTCCAGCGTGCCAACATAGGCATCAACACCAACCACACCATCCAGTCTTGAGATTGTTGCATCAATTCAACCAACAACAACCATTTCATTAGCAAAGCGCCCACCAAAGCCAACACGCCACCTGTGCCAATATGCGAATCAGACATAATGACCAAAGCATCTTGATTTCGTTTGCCCGACATCCAAGCGTCTGCAGTATCCGCGAGACCATCCAAATGCAGCCCACCTGAAATAGCAACACCCACGAACAGCAAAACTGCCGCCTGTAATTCAACACTCAGTGATGTCTGAACCAACGCCCAATGACTGGCAAATAATAACCCTCCAATCAGCAATCCAACCCAAGGAAAAAACACCGTCGATAAACCCCAAACCCACTCTTTAAATGGCGGATTACCCACAGGGATTCGTGTCATAAACTGAATCGCTAAACGAAAGGCGGTGAAATACTTCATGCTTGGCTGACGGACGCTTCTTCAAAGGTAGCCATTTGATTATGCAAAGCCACGGCGGATTTCAAAATCGGTACTGCAACAGCCGCGCCACTGCCTTCACCTAAACGCATGCCTAAATCCAGAATTGGAGTTGCTTCCAAGGCCTGCAATACCAAACGATGACCTTGTTCAGCCGACTGATGTGAAAATTCCATCCAAGCTCGAACCTCAGGCTTCATACGCACAGCCACCAAAGCCGCCACCGAAGAAATAAACCCATCCACCAAAATCGTAATGCCTTTTTGTGAGCAAGCAATATAAGCCCCGACCATCGCAGCAATTTCAAAACCGCCGTATTTCATCAACACATCCAATGGCTCACCACACCCTAAACGCATCATGGCTTTTTCAATAACTCGCGCTTTATGAGAAATACCTTGCGCATCCAGTCCAGTTCCAGCGCCCGCCAAGTCACTCGCATCCATTTGCAGAAGAGCTGCGGCAATCACTGTAGCAGAAGTCGTATTGGCAATCCCCATTTCACCCGCAATAAACAACTCAGCGCAATGTTGGTCTGCATTCCATGCAATCTTGCGCCCAACATTCAACGCATTGGCGCACTGCTCAGCATTCATCGCTGACGTTTGGGCAAAGTTTTGCGTACCTTTGGCAACTTTGGCTGAAATCACATTTGGCAGTTCAGGCAAGTCTGCGGCAACACCCGCATCGACCACTTCAAAATGCGCACGCATTTCTTTTGCCAAGACTGAAATCGCCGCGCCACCCCGTGCGAAATTCTTCACCATTTCAGCGGTGACTGCTTGTGGAAAGGCCGAAACACCTTCTTCTGCAACGCCATGATCGCCTGCAAAAACTGTAATATGAATATGCTCCAAGCTGGGCTTTATCACAGCCTGACGCGCAGCCATGCGAACCGCCATCGCTTCCAATCGACCCAGTGAGCCTGGTGGTTTAGTAAGTTGCTGTTGACGCGCATTTGCTTGCTCAAAAATCGACATGTCCAACGGTTTAACCGCATCAGTCATCCACATTATTTCAACCTCATTGGCAACCCTGCCATAACAAAATCCACTTGATCCGCAATCTCAGTAATGCGCTGATGCAAGCGACCACTTTCATCGACAAATCGACGATTTAATTCACCCAAAGGCACAATACCATGCCCCACTTCATTGCTCACTAAAATCACTTTAGCTGTGAGTGTTGGCAGAATATTCAGTAAGGCCTTCACCTGTTTTTCAAATAAGGCCTTATCTTCTGACAACAGAAGATTCGTCAACCACAGCGTTAAACAATCCACCAGCAAACAAGCCTGCTCATCATCCACTTTCTGCAAGGTTTTAGCCAACTCAACAGGCTCTTCAATTACAGCCCATTCATTCGGTCGTTGCTGTTGATGATGCGCAATTCGTGCCTGCATTTCTTCATCATCACTGTGATGCGCCGTTGCGATATAAATCACATCCAAGCCTGATTCAATCGCACGCGCTTCAGCCAAACGACTTTTACCCGAGCGCGCACCGCCCAAAATTAATTCAACACTCATTCACCCCTCCGGCGTTTGATAGTGCATTAACTGAACAAAAGGCTGAGACGTTGATGTGAAAACCTTCAAACGAACCCACGTTGCATAAGGTAGATTGAGGTGATAAGTCGCATCGCGGGAAATACCCAAAGCCTTCACTAAAATCGTGCGCATCACACCCGAATGCCCCACCAATAAAACATGGTTCTTCTGAGTTTCAATCGATTGATGAATCAATGCATCCCAAGCGGTAAAAATACGCTGTTCAAAGTCAGCAATCGGCTCCGCATTTGGCGGTGTATTTTGATAAGGGTTATCGTAATAGGCCTTTAACAAACCTGGGTATTGCTGATTGATTTCATCCGCGGTAAGGCCTTCCCAATCGCCAAACCCGACTTCTTTCCAATCATTTTCAATCAAACAAGGTAAATTATGATTTGTAGCATAGGATTGAGCAAATTCAGCGCATCGAGATAACGTCGAAGACACCACAAAATCAACGGTTGATAAATCCATTTGAGATTGCATCGCCTGCATTTGAATCCAACCACGCTCTGTCAGCGGGTCGTTTGTTTGACCGCGGTATTTTTTACCGCCTAAAGGTTCTCCATGACGGAGTAAATCAATCGTTAGATGGGTATTTGAATTCATGCCGACATTCTAACGGCTGAGTGTTTTATCGTTTGATATTTTTATAGGTTTGCATCGCTTGCATAATTTCAAGCATGATGCGGTCGCATCGACCTGTTTTGTCTGTAATGCGCTCTCGTTGACAAGCGCGAATCAATTCTTGCGCCCGGTCATACTCTGCCTGGTTTTTGATGGACATAACGTTTTCTCCGATCATGCTTTCATATATTAGGTTGTCGGCAGAAAAAGATAAAACTTAAGCCACCATAAAATTATTCAGAACGCTCAAGAGCCCTTTTGCACGAAAAGGCTTCTCGATCACAGCGTTAGCTTTCGCTAATGTATACAGTTCATGCTCAGACATTTGCTGAGCAATCCCTGCGGACACAACGACTATTGGCATTAAAGGATCAAACTGATTCATCCAGTTTATCAAAGTAAAACCTGTGTCATAAGGCATATATAAATCCGTAACAAGCAAATCAATGGGATTATTTTCCACGATTCGCTTAGCCTCCTGAACCGACGCAGCCTCCAAGACTTTTTAACCATTAGGCTTAAGCATCATATTCAACACGTTCAGCACAAAAGGGTTATCGTCAACAATCAAAACTGTTTTCATTAAATTATTCTTACAAAAAAGGACTAGTTATTTAATATTTTCAGCATTGTAAAACAAAAGACTAGTCTTTTTATCTATATATGATTTTTAAATCAAACATCCACCCTTTCAATTGCGATTTTACTAACCGTTACTCCTATGGAGATCCCTGCTCGATCAATGTAGACTTCAAGATTGAACCCTAAGATTTCATTGCGCTGGGCCTGAGAGGCTACTTCAGACAACAAAAAAGCCCTTACATTTCTGCAAGGGCTTTAAGAATAGTGGTGGTCATACCGAGATTCGAACTTGGGACCCCATCATTATGAGTGATGTGCTCTAACCAGCTGAGCTATATGACCAACTTGGGCGGTATTATAACCAATCTAACCCAATGTGCAAATCTTTTTTAAACATTAAATAAGAAATGCATCACATCGCCATCTTTAACGATGTACTCCTTACCTTCAACACGCAATTTACCCTTTTCACGCGCCTTAGATTCACCGCCACATTCAACGAAATCCTCATAAGCAACTACTTCTGCACGGATAAACCCACGCTCAAAATCACCATGAATGACACCCGCTGCTTGCGGTGCAGTTGCACCTTTCTTAATCGTCCAAGCACGAACCTCTTTTTCACCTGCGGTAAAGTAAACCTGTAGGCCTAACAACTCATAACCCGCACGAATCACTCGGTTCAAACCTGGCTCTTCTAAGCCCATTTCTTCCATGAACATGGCCGCATCTTCTTCATCAAGCTGAGCAATTTCACCTTCAATCGCGGCGCATACAGGCACAACCGCTGCACCCTGCTCTTCAGCCAACGCACGCACTTTATCTAAATACGGGTTGTTTTCAAAACCATCTTCGCTGACATTCGCGATGTACATCATCGGCTTAATCGTCAATAGATTGTAATCTTTCAACATCTTGCGCTCGTCGTCTGACAACTCGATCAAACGCACCAATGTGCCGGCTTCTAATTCGCCTGCAACACGCTCCATCAATGCTAATTTAGCTTTAGCGTCTTTGTCGCCTGTACGCGCCATCTTTGCGACACGTTGCTGACCTTTTTCCATTGACTCCAAATCAGCCAAGATCAATTCCATATTAATGACTTCGATGTCTTCCAACGGATCAACTTTACCCGCCACGTGAACGATATCATCATTTTCAAAACAACGAACCACCTGAGCAATGGCATCTGTTTCACGGATATTGCCTAGGAATTTGTTACCCAAACCTTCACCCGTTGAAGCACCTTTTACAAGGCCTGCAATGTCAACAAACTCCATTGTTGTTGGAATCGTCTTTTGCGGTTTAGAAATCTTAACGATCTCATCCATTCGCGCATCAGGCACCATCACGATACCGACGTTAGGATCAATCGTACAAAACGGATAGTTTGCGGCTTCAATTTCCGCATTAGTTAACGCATTAAAAAGAGTTGATTTACCTACATTCGGTAAACCTACGATGCCACATTTAAAACCCATGATATTTTCCTAATTCAAAATTTTGCGTATTTTACACCGATGCGCGAGTATGCAAGACATTCATTGCGGCATCTAATTGATCTTTAACCACTTCTGGCATCACTCGACAGGCTTCATCAATCGCATTATCAATGTTCTGGCGATCCATTTTCGAAGGTTTAGCAAGCACATAATTCGACACTTGGTTTCGATCACCTGGGTGGTCAATTCCCAAACGCAAGCGTAAAAAGTTTTTACCACCCATCGCTTTAATCGTATCTCGCAAGCCATTATGCCCGCCATGCCCACCATCACGCTTCAATCGTGCAACACCTGGCACCATATCCAATTCATCATGCGCAACCAAAATCTCATCAATTTTGATTTTGTAGAATTTTGCCAACGCCGAAATCGACTGACCACTGCGATTCATAAAAGTTGACGGCTTCAATAACCAAACCGTTTCTCCTGCCAAAGATATCTTACAAGCCTGCCCAAAAAATTTACTGTCTGTTTTAAAGGACTCGCCCGCTTGACGAGCCAATTCATCCACAAACCAAAAACCTGCGTTATGACGTGTATCGTCGTACTCAGCCCCTGGATTCCCAAGGCCTACAATTAACTTAATCATATTTCCCTCAACAAAAAAGGGATGGTAAAACCATCCCCTTTCAACTCTAATTCACATTCGAGCAATGCTCGGCTGGAATTAACGTGCTTTACGTGCTTTAGTCACCATCACGATACCGTGGTCATGGTCAGAACCACGCGCCAAAGCTGTCAATTCAACACCTTCTGGCAATGCGATGTGAGACATACGCTTAGACTGTTGGTTAACCATGTCACCACAGTCAACGTCGATTGATACAGGCAAGTTTTTAGCTGCACAACGAACTTCAACTTCAGTCATCAATGGAACTGTTACACCACCCAATTTTGAACCTGGGTTTGTGTCTGTGTTCAAGAAGTTCAAAGGAACTGATTTAACAATCATTGTGTCGTCAGTAACACGTTGCAAATCCATGTGCATTACAAGGTTTTTGAACGGGTGACGTTGAAGATCTTTGATTACAACATTTTCAGTTGTGCCATCAACATCCAAAGCAACAACGCTTGAGAAGATGTCTTGGTTACCAATCATGTTCCAAAAAGTATTGTGCTCAACAGCGATAGACTGAGCATCTTTATCAGCACCGTATACAACTGCAGGGAATTGACCCGCGTGACGTAGGCGGCGGCTCGCACCTTTACCTTCATCAGAACGCGCAGTTGCATTAATCGTAAAGTTTGTCATGGGATTTCTCCAATATATAAATATAAAAAAAACTGCTTGTTCGCGACCAAACAAGCAGTCCTGGTATTCAGGAAGCGGGATTATACCCTTAAACTTTGTCCTGGTAAACCACGCTGACGGATTCTTCTTCGTGAATTCGACGAATTGACTCACCCAACATGTCACCAATGCCAATCACACGTACGCGATCGCACTCTTTGGCTTCAGGTGAAAGAGGAATCGTATCTGTCACAACCAACTCATCCAATACAGAGTTGTTTAAGTTTTCAACAGCAGGGCCTGATAAAACAGGGTGAGTACAATACGCCACTACGCGTTTCGCACCGCGCTCTTTTAGAGCGGCTGCTGCTTTACATAAAGTGCCTGCCGTATCGACCATATCATCAACAATAATACAATCTCGACCTTCAACATCACCAATGATATTCATCACTTGGGCAACATTGGCTTTCGGACGACGTTTGTCGATGATCGCCAATTCAGCATTCAAGTTTTTCGCCAAAGCTCGAGCTCGAACAACACCACCCACATCAGGCGATACAACAACAGCTTCTGGCATAGAGTTTTCAATATCATCGATAAACAAAGGTGAAGCATAGATATTATCGACTGGAATATCGAAGAAACCTTGAATTTGATCGGCGTGTAAATCAACCGTCAGTACACGATCTGCACCGGCAACAGTAATCATATTAGCTGCTAGTTTGGCAGTAATCGCAACACGTGCTGAGCGTGGACGACGGTCTTGGCGAGCGTAACCAAAATAAGGCACGACCGCAGTAATTCGTTTAGCAGATGCTCGACGCAATGCGTCAATCATGACTAATAATTCCATTAGATTAGCAGCTGGCTGTGGAGCACACGTCGGTTGAACAACATAAACATCTGAACCACGAACGGATTCAAGAATCTCAGTCATTACTTCGCCGTCTGAAAAACGACCAACAATGGCTTTACCAAGAGAAATATTAAGCGCTTCTGCGACTTTTTCAGCTAGAGCGATATTTGCATTACCCGCAAACACCGAGACTTTGAATTTTGACATTTTGCCTGTCCTAGTTACGGATCAGAAAAAAAAGATGGCTGGCCTGGAAGGATTCGAACCTTCGCATGACGGGATCAAAACCCGCTGCCTTACCGCTTGGCTACAGGCCAACTTCAGGTGCGTATTATGGTCATATCCCGAACTAAGTCAACACTAATTTTATTTTTTTTCTAAACCAATAATTCTGTCACGTTCTTTGAGCCATTTAGGATGGTCTGCAAAGTCTTTGTTTAATCGCTCAACCAACTCATTGGCCAGAGCCCCCTTATTTGTTACATGATAAAGCTCTGCAAGATGAATCGCAATTTCTACATCAAATTTTTCATTCAACGCCGCTTTTAAATACTGCTCTGCTCGCTCATAGTCGCCCTTTTTGTATTGCAACCAACCGTAGCTGTCTTGAATATGAAACTCTTTAGAAAGCGACAACGCCTTTTCTAACAAAACCTCGGCTTTGTCTAAATTCTTGTTTTGTTCGACGTAGAGATAACCCAAAGCATTTAATGCCTCAGGGTTTTCAGAATCTACCTCAACGACTTCAACCAAATAGTTCTCAGCCTGCTCATATTCTTCTAGGCTCATCAACCACATAGACAATACAGTTTTGGCTTCGATATCCGCATGGACTTCTACAAAAGCACTCATCATCATCGCGGGGCGCTGATACCCCTCCGACTCGATCAAAAGTCGACTGTAAACAATAGTGTATGCGTACCAATAATCTCGAAATGTATCATCGTCTTTAAAAAGCTTGGACAAGCGCATCATGGTATGCCAAACGCGATCACGATCGGGTAGACGAGAAATCCAACCCAGCAATCGCTCTTTTTCTTCAACACTCGATTTTTCATCAAAATAAGATTTTGCGTAATCAGCCATAGCATCGTGATCTTGCGCATAAATAGACAACAACAAGCCAATGCGATCGCGTTGTTGAGTTTCTTGCTCAGTCAACTCAAACTCACTCCACAATGCGTGCGCTTTTTGAGTCAACTCCATATCCCTGGCACTGAGAGCATTATCCATCGCCAATTTTGCCAAGCGTTTGTCCTTGTAGCGCTCTGCCTCTCGAAAATACCATTGTGCGGCACCATGATACTCGCCTTTAGCAAAATAACTTTCAGCTAACAAAACACCATATACGCCTTCCGCGATAGGTGGAACATCTGACTTCACCGGAGCAGAAACACAACCTGTCGCACTGACCATCAACCCGAATAAAACGATTAGACTTTTCATGTTCATATTGAATTTTCACACCATATCTTGCAGAATTCACCGACTACTGCTTTATTGCAGATTATAACCCGATAGGACACAGGATAACATTTATGAGCTTACTGGCTTTGGGCATCAACCATGAAAGCGCACCTGTTGCAGTGCGAGAAAAAGTGGTTTTTGACACAACCAACACCCAGCAAGCCTTGCAGAATCTATTATCCATTAAAGCGGTGAAAGAAGCGGCGGTATTATCCACTTGCAACCGAACTGAGATTTATTGCAGAACAGAAGATGATGACGTTCAGACAATCATCGATTGGTTGCACCAGTATTACAATCTAAGCCCTAACGAAATCACACCCTATCTTTACACACATTCAAATCGTGACGCCATCGTTCACATGATGTGTGTTGCCAGTGGCTTAAACTCGCTCATTTTGGGTGAGCCTCAAATCCTTGGCCAAATGAAAGACGCACATAGTAACGCGGTCAATGCCAATACGCTTGACCGCGTTTTGACTCGATTATTTCAGCATATTTTTAAAACGGCCAAGCAAGTTAGAACCGATACTTCTATCGGCTCTAGTCCGGTCTCGGTCGCTTTCGCTGCTGTTGCTCTCGCCAAGAAAATCTTTGGTGATTTGAGCGAGCAAACGGCCTTAATGATTGGTGCAGGACAAACGATTGAACTTGCCTCTCGACACTTAAATGAGGCTGGCATCAAAAACATAATCGTTGCCAACAGAACTGTGGGCAAAGCACATGAGCTAGCTGATTTATTCCAAGGCTACGCCATCACGCTAGAGGATTTACCCAAACATCTGAATGAAGCTGATATTGTCATATCATCGACGGCCAGCCCAATCCCTGTCTTGGGACAAGGGACTGTGCAGACCGCACTTAAAAAGCGAAAAAACAAACCCATGTTTATGGTTGATATCGCGGTCCCTAGAGACATTGAAGAAGAAGTTTCTGAACTCGATGATGTGTACTTATACACCGTTGATGATTTACAAGAAATCATTCAAGAAAACCAAAAATCTAGAGAAAACGCAGCTGAAGAAGCGCGCGAGATCATCGAACAACAAGCAGATGATTTCCTGTTATGGCTCAATTCATTAGATGTAAACCCTCTGATTCATCAACTGCGTCAACGTTGTATGAACACTAAAGAGGAAGCACTAGAAAAAGCCCGCAAACAAATCAACAATGGTGACGACCCTCTGAATGTCATCGAAACTTTAGCGAACCAATTGACCAACAAATTGATTCACACTCCGAGCGCGGAGTTGCGCCATGCGGGTGAGCACGGGCAAAGTGAAATTATTGATGCCGCAAAAGTGCTGTTCAAGCTCCCATCAAACTCAGGTAAATCATGAAAGAATCTTTACGTCTCAAACTCCAGTCTCGTGCAGAGCGACTGGAGGAACTCAACCATCTATTGTCTGATCCTGAAATCATCAGCGATCAAAGCCAATTCCGAAAACTCTCTCAAGAGCACGCTGAACTAACGCCGATCATTGAGACGTTTGAGGCCTTTGAGCAAGCAGAATCCGATAAAGAAACGGCACAAGAAATGATGGGTGAATCCGACCCAGAATTACAAGAAATGGCCAAAGAAGAATTCAAAGAAGCTCAGGAACGCATTGATGCCATGCAAGCTGAACTCGATGTTTTGCTGTTGCCGAAAGACCCACACGATGACAACAATATTTTCTTGGAAATTCGTGCCGGCACTGGCGGCGATGAAGCAGCCATTTTCTCAGGTGATTTATACCGAATGTACAGTCGCTACGCCGAAACGCAAGGCTGGCAAGTAGAAGTTATGAACACCAATGAAGGCGAGCACGGCGGTTACAAAGAAATCATCACTCGCATTGTTGGGCACGGCGCATATTCTAAACTGAAGTTTGAATCTGGCGCACATCGTGTCCAACGCGTGCCTGAAACTGAATCTCAAGGTCGAATTCACACATCAGCGTGTACGGTTGCTGTTATGCCTGAGCCGGATGAAGCAGAAGAAATTACGCTCAATCCTGCGGATTTAAGAATCGACACCTTCCGCGCGTCAGGCGCAGGCGGTCAGCACGTCAACAAAACCGATTCCGCGATTCGTATTACTCACTTACCAACAGGAACAGTGGTCGAATGTCAGGATGAACGCTCTCAGCATAAAAACCGAGCTCGAGCTCTATCCGTTTTACAAGCACGCTTGATGGATGCACAAATCCAAGCGGCTGAAAAAGAAGTCTCTGAACAACGACGCAACTTAGTGGGCTCAGGAGATCGATCTGAACGAATCAGAACTTATAATTACCCTCAAGGACGAGTGACTGACCATCGAATCAACCTTACCGTCTACAAACTTGAGCAAGTCATGTCGGGAGAGCTAAACCTAATTGTTGACCCGTTGACACAAGAACACCAAGCAGACCTTCTGGCTGCTAGCGAAGACTGAAAATAATAATAACGATAAAGGAGGCCTTATGAGTACGATTAACATCAAACGACAAGCCGATAAAAAACAACTCGAACAAGACGGCGTAATGGATTGGCCTATCTGGGAAAAAGAAGTATCCAACTTCCCCTGGACATATGAGAGCGATGAACATTGCTACATTCTGGAAGGTCGCGTGACGGTAACCCCCGATAACGCTAACTCCGTTGAAATCAAAGCGGGCGACTATGTCATTTTCCCGAAAGGCATGAGTTGCACTTGGGAGATTCACGAACCCATCCGCAAGCATTATCAGTTTTCTTGATTTATGCGCCGAGATGCGTGGCAAACCAAAGCCACCGAACAGCTCAATTCAATCAGTGATTCTGCAAGACTCGAAGCTGAATTACTGTTAGGTCACGTGCTCGATGTATCTCGAGCACACCTAATGGCCTATCCAGAAATTACATTAGAACATCACCAATTAACCACACTCAATCAATATCTGAATCAGCGATTAGCCGGATGTCCTATGGCCTACATTTTAGGCACACAAGACTTCTATGGACTTGAATTCAACGTCACTCAAGACACTTTAATTCCGCGCCCAGAAACCGAGTTATTAATTGATGAAGTTTTAACGCTAACACCTGAAGAATATCAGGGTGATATTTTAGACTTAGGAACAGGTTCGGGCGCCATTGCCTGCACATTGGCACATTATCGCCCTAAATCCCAAGTGACTGCGGTTGATTTCAGCGCCTCTGCGCTAGCAGTCGCGCAACAAAACGGACACCAACTTGGGTTACCAAACCTCAGCTGGATTCAATCCGATTGGTTCGATCAAGTCACAGGGAAATTTGACTTAATTGTCAGCAACCCACCCTACATCATCGAAGACGATCCGCACCTTGAAGCGCTCGTGTATGAACCCATTTCAGCACTCACAGCACCTAAACAAGGTATGGAAGATTTAGAAACAATCGCCACTCAGGCGCGTCAATATTTTAAGGAAACAGGCGGCTGGTTGATGATGGAACACGGCTACGACCAACAAGAAGCCTGCATCGCATTGCTTGAAGGCCTTGGTTATACTCAGGTACAAGACATCAACGATTTAAACAACCAACCGCGTTTGATTAAAGGATTTTGGAATGGCCATCAGTGAATTAAACGATGAACAAATGTTGCGCTACTCGCGCCAAATCTTTATGCCACAATTGGATTATGAAGGCCAATTGAAACTCTTAAATTCAAAGGCCTTAATTATTGGCTTAGGCGGTTTAGGCTCCCCCGTTGCACTTTATTTAGCTGCTGCGGGCGTTGGTACATTAACGTTAGTTGATTTCGATAACGTTGAAGCGAGCAATTTACAGCGTCAAATTATTCACAATGAATCACGCATAGGCCTCAACAAAGCTGAATCCGCCGCGAAAGCGATTGCCGAACTCAACCCTGAAATCCAAACGCACGTGATTTCACAGCGTTTGGAAGACGAAGAACTGTTAAACACGATTCAAGCACACGACATTGTGATTGATTGCAGTGATAACTTTGCCACTCGATTTGCTTTAAATGATGCCTGCTGGCAAGCGAAGAAACCTCTGATTTCAGGTGCTGTCATTCGCATGGAAGGCCAGCTCAGCGTTTATGATCCAAGAGAAGAAGACTCACCTTGCTATCGCTGCTTATACAAAGATGACAGCGAACTTGAAGCAACCTGTGCAACCAACGGCGTGCTTGCGCCTGTCGTCGGTATCATGGGCAGTTTACAAGCAACTGAAGCCATTAAAGTGCTTGTCGGTACACGCAGTCCATTGATTGGTAAACTGTTACTGGTTGACGCACAAAGTATGCAATTCAGAACCTTAACTATCCCTCAAGATTCGAACTGCACGCATAATCATTGAAGCTCAAATTCTTCAGGTTCCACAGGAACATCTTCTGACAAGACACGCAATTCGTCGACCTTAGTAAACCCGCGCGGCAAGGCCACGCCGCGTTTGCCGCGTGAATTTTTGAACGCCTCCAAATCGTGTGAACTAAAGGTTAAAGTGCGCTTTCCGCATTGCAATTGCAACGAATCCCCTTCATTCAAGACAGAAACTCCGACAACCGTTTCGCCGTCTTTATCTTTCACCGACATCAATTTAACGCCTTTCCCTCGACTTAATTGCGGCATTTCCAGAGCACTAAACACCAACAAACGCCCTGCTGAACTGACTACAGCCAACAACTGATGTTCAAGATTATCAATCAAAATTGGCGCTTGAATCTTCGCTTTTGGCGCAACATTCACCACCTGCTTACCACTTTTCGTTTTCGACATCATATCTTCATATTTCGTCACAAAACCATAGGAACGATCGGTATACATCAAATAATGTTGCACGGGCTTATCACATAAAACATACTGAACAGGCACGGTCGCCTCAACACTGACACGACCCGACAACGGCTCTCCTTGGCTTTTCGCAGACGGCAAGGTATGCGCCGCGACACTGAACACCTTACCCGAGGCATCCATAAACAGCGCCGTCTCGTTACTGCGCCCTTGTGCACTGGTCAAATAAGCATCGCCACTTTTATAGTTCAGCAAACTTGGATCAACCTGATGACCTTTCGCCGCACGTACCCAGCCTTTTTTAGAGACCACAACCGTCACAGGCTCGCTCGGCAACATATCTTCTTCGCTAATCGCTTGCGCCGCATCCGCTTCAATTAACTGTGAACGACGCTCATCGCCATAGTCTTTCGCAATGGCTTTTAATTCTTTTTTCATCAACGTTTTTTGGCGACGATCCGAACCTAGGAGTTTTTCTAATTGATCGCGCTCTTTTTCCAATTCGTTTTGTTCCGTTTGGATTTTAATTTCTTCCAACTTCGCTAATTGACGCAAACGAATCTCTAAAATCGCATCCGCTTGAATCTCCGATAAGCCAAAACGCGCCATCAATTCGGCTTTGGCATCGTCTTCTTCACGAATAATCTTAATCACTTCGTCGATATTCAGATACGCGATCATGAGGCCTTCAAGCAAATGCAATCGCGCCAGAACTTTATTCAAACGATATTGCAAACGACGTTGCACCAATTGCTGACGATAATTCAACCATTCAGCCAGCATGGCTTTCAACGACTTCACTTGCGGGCGACCCGACAAATCGATCACATTCATATTCACGCGATACGATTTTTCTAAATCCGTCGTGGCAAATAAATGTGACATCAAACGCTCGGTATCCACACGGCGACTTTTCGGAACGATCACCAAGCGAGTCGGATTTTCATGATCCGATTCATCACGAATATCATCCACCCACGCCAATTTTTTAGTGCGCATTTGCTGTGCGATTTGCTCAATCACCTTACTGCCCGAAACCTGATAAGGAAACGCGGTAATCACCAGCTCACCGTCTTGTTTTTCATATCGAGCGCGCGCCCGAATTTGCCCATGACCCGTTTCGTACATTTTTCGAATATCCGACGCTGGCGTGATGATATGTGCCTGTGTTGGAAAATCAGGTGCTGGAATCACCGACATCAATTCGTCCAGCTCGGTATTCGGCTTATCCAGTAAAAGAATGCAAGCCTCAACCAACTCCGATAAATTATGCGGTGGAATATCCGTTGCCATACCGACAGCAATACCTGAAGCACCATTCAATAGAATATTCGGCACTCGTGCTGGCAGTAATGACGGCTCTCTTAAAGTGCCATCAAAATTCGGCACCCAATCAACCGTTCCCTGGCCCGTTTCAGACAACATCAAATCAGCATAAGCGGACAATCGCGCCTCGGTATAACGCATCGCTGCAAAAGATTTAGGATCGTCTTGCGCACCCCAATTGCCTTGCCCATCAATAAAAGGATAACGATACGAAAAATCTTGCGCCATTAGCACCATCGCTTCGTAGCAGGCGCTATCACCATGCGGGTGATATTTACCTAAAACATCACCGACCGTACGTGCAGATTTTTTATACTTTGCCG
>JAAZVR010000045.1 GCA_018623305.1 Thiotrichales bacterium
TCATGGGCAGTTTGTTGATGGAATCCTTCTTTGGGATTCCGGGGCTAGGGAGCTACACAATCGATGCCATTCAAGGACAAGACTTTTCAATTGTTAGAGTGATGGTTTTTGTAGGCACAGTGCTCTATATCGTGGGTTTGATTCTGACGGATATTTCGTATGCACTGTTTGACCCAAGAGTGAGATTATCATGATTATTCTCTGGACAGATGCGCTTATTTGGTTGGTCTATCTCTCGCTTCTGGGCTTTGCTTATCAGGTCTTGAAGGACGACGTTCTCCGAGCGCGTTGGTCGATTGTTTTTCAGTCGAAACTGGGGTCAGTGTCATTCATTATTTTGATGATGTATATCGCCATCGCAATGTGGGATTCGATTCACTGGATGAATGACTCAGGTGAAGTCAGAAGCTTATTGGATTGGACTTTTGCTCATTTAACTCAAATGGAGCGCAGCTATTCAAGCCCATTTGCATTGGAGTCCTTCGTCAAAGAAACAGTGACGATCGAAGGTGTGACACAGCGCATTAATCCTGCACTTGTACATGTTAATCCAGACAGTTCTTGGTTGGACTGGCTCGGACGTTTGGCAATTGTTGTGGCTGTTGTATCGTTAGGTTTGGCTAAGTTGCACCTGTTAACGCGTCACTGGCAGTGGAAGGCAAGATCCGCTGCTTATTGGACTTTGATCGTTTCTCTGGGTGTGTTGGGTTTGGCTTGGGCGCTGAGTTTAGATTTTCATATTCTTGGTACGGACAAGGTTGGAGAAGATGTATTCTATCAAGCCTTAAAAAGTGTACGAACAGGCGTGCTTATTGGAGCCTTAACGACATTGGTTATGTTGCCAATTGCGGTCTTTTTGGGCATAAGTGCTGGCTATTTTGGTGGAAAGGTCGATGATGCCATTCAGTATTTATACACCACGCTCAGCTCAGTGCCGGGTGTCTTATTGATTGCAGCCGGTGTTTTGCTGATGCAGGTAATGATCAGCCAGAATCCGGGCTTGTTTGAAACAGAAGCAGAGCGTACAGACTTGCGGTTATTGTTTTTGTGCTTGATTCTAGGGATTACAAGTTGGACAGGGTTGTGTCGTTTGTTACGTGCTGAAACCCTTAAACTACGCCAACTGGATTACGTTCTAGCGGCTCAGGCAATGGCCGTCAGTCGCATCAAAGTGCTAGGGCGCCACATTTTACCGAACGTCACTCATATTATTTTGATCGCAGTCGTCTTAGACTTTAGTGGTCTGGTATTGGCAGAGGCCGTTTTATCTTATGTTGGTATTGGTGTGGATCCAAGTATGTACAGCTGGGGTAATATGATTAACAGTGCTCGATTGGAGCTTTCAAGAGAACCGGTTGTTTGGTGGCCCTTATTCGCGGCTTTTATTTTTATGTTTGGTTTAGTGTTGGCAGCCAATGTTTTTTCAGATGCCGTTCGCAAGGCTTTTGACCCACGCGCAGAGAGAGAGTAATGTTAAAAATTAATGACTTAAGTCTATCTATTGGGAAAGCTCAAATCTTAAAAAACATCAGTTTTGATGTCGATAAAGGTCAAATTTATGCACTTGTTGGCGAATCTGGGAGTGGAAAATCCATGACATCCAACGCCATCATGCGCCTTTTGCCTGATCAAGCTAAAGTGGACAAGGGCGATATTTTCTTCCATGATCATTCACTGCTGAGCCTGTCTGAATTACAGATGCAGGCGGTACGTGGTCGTGATATCGCAATGATTTTCCAAGAACCACAATCCGCATTGAATCCTGTGATGAAAATCGGCGAGCAAATTGCTGAAGGCCTTCGATTGCACTTCAATATGAATAAAAAGCAGGCCTACAATCGTGTCATTGAATTACTAAAAGAAGTTGATTTCCCTGATCCTGAAACTCGATACCATTGGTATCCTCACCAAATTTCGGGCGGTCAAAAACAGCGAGTGATGATTGCGATGGCTCTTGCTTGCGAGCCAAAACTCCTGATTGCGGATGAACCGACAACAGCATTAGATGTGACTGTTCAACGTCAGATTCTCAATTTATTAAAGTCTTTGCGTGAATCAAGAGGATTGTCTATTTTATTGATTACGCACGATATGGGTGTCGTTTACGATATGGCAGACCATGTCGGTGTGATGTACCAAGGTGCTCTGATTGAAGAGCAAGAGGCCAAAGCCTTCTTTAAAAACCCGAAGGAAGAATACAGCCGTCAATTAATAAACTCACTGCCAGATATGAGTCAGTTCCTGAAGTCTAATCAAGACGCTCATTCCATAATGAATGTGAATGATTTAAAAGTGCACTTTCCAATCCGTAAAGGCCTTTTACAGAGAACAGTGGATCACACACGCGCGGTTGATGGTATCTCATTTGAATTAAAGGCGGGTGAAACCCTGGCTATCGTAGGTGAATCGGGTTCGGGCAAGACAACATTAGGTCGAGCATTGTTGCATTTGACTGAAACGCGAGAAGGTCTGACTCAACTGGATGGTCACAACACAGAGCTTTGGCTCAAAAATGATGAGAAAGGATTCCGACAAAGTTTACAAGTCATCTTCCAAGATCCGTTTTCATCGATGAATCCTCGCATGACTATCCGAGACATCCTTCTCGAGGGGATGGAGAGCTTGAACGTGCACGCCCAGGAAAACAGGGAAAGCATTATTGCAGGCCTTATGACCCAAGTCGGCTTGTCTCCAGATATGATTTTGCGCTACCCGCATGAGTTTTCTGGTGGCCAGCGCCAACGTATCGCCATCGCTCGTGCATTGGCGGTGAATCCAAAAGTCATCATTTGTGATGAGCCAACGAGTGCTTTAGATGTATCGATTCGAGCTCAAGTACTGGCATTGCTTAAAAAATTACAAGATGAACAAGGCGTGTCGTTAATATTTATTACGCATGATCTTTCACTGGTGCCTCATTTGGCTCATCAGGTGATGGTTATGAAAGATGGGCAAGTTGTGGAAATGGGCAATACTGAAAGCGTGATGAGCGCACCGAAACATGAGTACACCCAACAGCTTTTACAAGCCATTCCAAGATTGGCTTAATTTACAATTCAACGGGAACTTTTAGACTCTGTCCCGGTTGCAAAAAGTCTTTTGGGCTTAACTGGTTATATTCAGTCAATCGAGTGACACTGAGGTTAAACGCTTTCGCAATATCCCATAAGGTGTCGCCATTTTTGATGGTGTAGATGAATTCCTTATTAGGCAACCACAAGCGCAGCTTTGAAACCTTACTTAAATCTGCGCTTTTCGATAACAAATTCCATTGACGGATTTTTTTAGCCGATACTTGATATTGATGCGCAATATCTTCAAGTTCCATGTCATCCGGCTTAATCCACATTTCAGATAAATGCCCTGGGCGTTTAATGGTCAATTGACTGCCCAGTTTAAGATGTTTTTTGCGAGCAGCTGAGTTCCATCGCTTGATGTCTTTGACTCGCACATCGTATTGACGAGCAATATCCCAGAGTGTATCGCCATCGGCGACCGTATGAATAAAGGTTTTGCTCGGTAGCGAAGGTTTTGACGAGGGCTTTGGAATATCAGCCACTTTCGTATCGCCCACCCGATCGGATAATGGGATAACTAATTCTTGGTTTAAACGAATTAAATGACCTTTGATGTTATTCATACGCTGAAGAACAGACACTTGAGTTCCGAATTTATGAGCAATTCGACTGAGAGAATCGCCCGATTTAACTCGATAAATTTTGTACTTTACCCAATCCGTAGCGGGTGTTTGCTTTAGCTTATCCTCGACAGTGCCCACTGTATTAATAGGTAAAACAACCTTGACTCGTTGATCAGGCATGGTTGCCCAGCGTTTAAAACCTGGGTTAAGTTGATAGATTTCATCTTCGCTAATGCCTGACATTTCTGCCAAAAGTGCCATTTCAATCTGGCGATCAAGCTCAACCACTTCAATGAATTTATCATTCACCACAGGGTATAGATTGATGTTGTAATCTTGGGCATGCTGAATCACATGACAATAGGCCAGCAACTTTGGTACATAATGGCGTGTTTCTTTCGGTAAAGGTAAATGCCAAAAGTCAGTCGGCTTGCCGCGGCGTTTATTTTTGCGAATGGCTTTATCGACATTCCCCATACCCGCATTGTAGGCCGCTAATGCAAGCAGCCAATCGCCTTTATATCGTTTGTTCAATTGCTGAAGATAATCTAAAGCCGCATGTGTCGATGCATACACATCTTTACGACCGTCATACCACCAATCACGATTTAACCCAAAAACTTGTGCAGTCGCCGGAGTGAATTGCCATAAGCCGGCTGCTCTTGCATGCGAGTAAGCATGAGGGTGAAAGGCACTTTCAACCATCGGCAAAATCGCTAATTCAGCGGGCATATTGCGTTTTTTAATTTCGTCAAAAATGAAATACAAGTAGGGGTCTGCACGTTCAGACATAACTTCGAGGTGTTTGGGTGCCTGAATAATGCGCTTGATATAGTATTGAGTTTGACGTTGCTGAATATCCACCATACTAAATTGCGCTGTGATTGCATTCCACAAAACGGGTTCATAAAGCTCTGGACTGTCCTGCAACGGTGGGTGCGCTTTTAAGTCTTGTTCAAGCAAATACTCAAACGTAAGACGAGGATCTTGTAAACGCTCGACAGGCTCAAGAGAAGCAAAGCGTAACGGAGCAATATGATAACCATCGCGTGCTAGGGCTTCTTCTGTAGTGGGCTTTGTCGGTTGACAAGCGGCCAATGAAACAGACAGAGCCACCAACGTAAGACGATGAGCATTCATTTATTCCAGCACTCCAGATGCATCAAGTTGATCTTTCCATGCACGTGTTTGCTCGAAGATAATGGCCTCATCAGAAAGGGAATCACCATACCAACATTCAACGGACTTAACCAACGATGGCTCGCGGAAGCGTAAGAAAGGGTTAGTATCGAATTCTGTTTGCAAAGTTGTAGGAAGCGTTGCCATACCTTTTTCAGTGTGTCGTTCAACAACTTCTAAGTAATCTGCAATGATTAAATTATCCGGTTCAACGGTATTGGCAAATCGAACGTTAGCCAAAGTGTATTCATGGCCGCAGTACATTTGAATTGATGGGTCTAAATCTAAAAAAGGAAGTAAAGATGCGTGCATCTGCTGAGCATCGCCCTCAAATAGTCGACCGCATCCACTGGCAAACAGCGTATCTCCGACAAACGCACTTTGATCATCGATGTAGCAAATATGATCTAGAGTGTGGCCAGGCGTTTCCCAAATTGTAAATTCCGCATTAACCCAAGGCAGTTCTACTTTATCGCCTTGTTTTAAAGAGTTCGTAATGCCTTTAAAAGGGCTGTTTTTGGGCCCATACACTGGGATTTCAGGAAACTGCTTCTTGAGTGAATCAACACCGCCTGTATGGTCTTTGTGGTGATGAGTCACTAAAATGCCACACAAAGTTAAGTTGTGAGTGTTAAGGTAATCATTAACCGAATCCGCACATCCAGGGTCAACGACAACTGTGTTGCCATGGTGGGTTATAAACCAGATGTAATTATCATTGAATGCGGGGGTAAAATTGACTTCATACATGGCTATAAACACACTTAACTAATTGATTTTGGGTGGCATTATACAATGAAAATTCAAGAGCAAAATGAGTATTTTCAAACCGAACTGACCCGTTGGCTGGCGAGTGAGTCAGGGAGCTCTTATGCGCTGGATGAATCAGTTTTATGGGATGAACTTAACAACGGTGTGCCGGCAACGCACATATTGCAGTTAGGGCAAATTGGGATTGAAACACTTGATGGGGAGGCGCAGAAGCCATTGGTTTTTGATGCCCAAGGCTGTTCCGGGATGCATATTGCAGGTGTCGCTGAATATTTACCCTTTAAAGACGACACTTTTGACTCCGTATTATTGCCTCACACGCTCGAGGCTGTTGCCAATCCCTATCAAGCTTTACGAGAAGCTCATCGAGTGCTTAGACCGGGTGGGTTTTTAATGCTAACAGGGTTCAATCCTAGAAGCTTGTTTGGTCTGTTAGGGCGATGGTACGATGAGGGAAAAGTCATTCATGATAGCATTCGATGGATTGATGTATCTCGAGTGATTGATTGGCTAGAGTTGCTTGGTTATGAAGTGCACGATGTGCATTATCAAAACTACAATCCTATCCAAAAAATCCGCTTTTTTTTGAACCATCAATTACCTGCGATGGGGAATTTATACGGCATCCGTGCTCGGAAAAATGTACACTCCATGACCCTAAACACAGAACGATCAAAACTTTGGCAATTGAATAACCCCGTTAAGGCCTTATCGGTTCGCCAATATCTATGGAGTCGAGATGACTGACACAGTTGAAATCTTTACCGACGGAGGATGCCGTGGCAACCCTGGTATTGGCGGTTGGGGAGCCATCCTCCGGTTCAAAGGCGTTGAAAAAGAGCTAAAAGGCTCTGCCAAAGACACCACAAACAACCGCATGGAACTTCAGGCCGCGATTGAAGGTCTGAAGGCGTTAACTCGACCTTGCAAGGTTCGCATCACCACGGATTCTAATTATGTCCGTCAAGGTATGACGGAGTGGATTGATAATTGGAAAAAAAGAAATTGGCGTACAGCGAATAAAGGGCCCGTCAAAAATGTTGAGCTATGGAAAGAGTTGGATGAGTTGGCTCAAAAGCACACCATTGAATGGTGTTGGGTGAAAGGCCACTCAGGTCATGCAGAGAATGAACGCTGCGATCAGTTAGCCAACCAGGCGATGGACGAACTCAGTTAGACCAACCGAGTTCACTCCAATAGGGCGTTCCGCCTGATTTCTTTTCAATGAGTTTTAAATGCTCGGCATGGGCATCAAGCTCATGGGGGTGTGGTTTCACAACTGGCAAACGGGGTCTATTACTGTCTAAACGTTCAATTTCCGGTGCTTCCACATCAGCAAAGGGATCGCCAAAGAGATGAGTTTGCCCCCCCGTCATGCGCAGGTAAACATCACTTAAAATCTCTGAATCGAGAAGGGCGCCATGGAGCGTTCGACCTGAATTATCGACCTCATAACGAGTACACAAGGCATCCAAAGTATTTCTTTGGCCTGGATAGAGTTTACGAGCCATTTTTAACGTGTCGGTGATGGTGCAATGATCTTCGATTTTGCCCCAAGGGTTATCATCAAGCATCGATAATTCGTGATTGATAAAGCCGACGTCGAATGGCGCGTTATGAATAATCAGTTCAGCACCTTTCACATATTCCATAAATTCGTTTACGACTTTGGCAAAAACAGGCTTGTCTTCTAGAAACTCATTAGTGATACCGTGGATTTCGATGACTTCTGCTTCAACGACCATTTCAGGGTGAATGTATTGATGGTAATTGTTGCCTGTCAATTTGCGATCGATCAACTCTACTGCACCGATTTCAATGATTCGGTGACCTTGTGAAGTTTCTGTACCTGTGGTTTCCGTATCCAAGACCAATTGTCGTGACATCGTTTCTACGCCCTTGCTTGATGATGATAGAATTATGCCATCTTTAAACGAACAAAATGAGAAAACCATGAAAGCAGTTAAGGGCAACGTTGTCACTATTGATTACATCTTAAAAGACGAAAAGAACAACATCATCTCATCAACAGAGCAAGATGGTGAGCCAATGGTTTACCTACATGGCTATGAAAACA
>JAAZVR010000046.1 GCA_018623305.1 Thiotrichales bacterium
AATCCGAAGCGGAGAGGTGAGGTGTTCTTGGTGCTGTTCAATCGTGGATTGAATCAATTCTGCCTCCGCCTGTTGGCGACGCATCAAACGCTCACGTCCAAGGCACATAAGCTCTTCAGCGGGCTTGCCACTCAAAACCGACACCATGGCAACCGCCGAAGTCGTATTTGTGCCGGTTTCACCCGTGATGAATAAATCCGCACCTGCGGCTTTCGCTTTATCCGCAGCTTGCATGCCTAGGCTGATGGCTGCGAATAGTTGCGACTCCGTCATTGGCGCTGGTTCCGTGCCGACATCGACTACATCAATGGAAATATTCTGAGTCTTCGCCAGTGCATCCACGATGGATGGTGCTTCATTGGCAACGCCATCGTTAGCGGAAAACAACGTAATCCAAGGTTTTGTAATGTGAGGCGTCGAGGTTTTCTGGTGGCTCGCCAATTTGATGATGATGTCAGATAAACGCCCAAGAGAATCCTCTGGCAGACCGCTTTGGTATTGTTGTTCAAGGACTTGGGCAATCGCCGTTTCGTCAAGAGAATGGAGTTGTGTAAAGAGTTGTTCAATCATAGTTTTTAGGGGGTAAGGGTATGAAACCACAAGCGCAGTCATACTGAAAGTTAAGTAAAGCGCACTTTACTAAAAACCCCGTTTTAAGTTAAATAAATTTTATATTGGGGGTCGATAAAACTCAGAAAAATCGACAGATTTCATCAACCTGTCGATAAAACCCAAAAATATAAACATATCTATAATGCTTTAGCATTTTTTGTACAGGGGGCACGCTCACCTATAATGTTCAATTCAAGCTTAAATAAAACCTAAAAACCTATGCCATTTACCCTCCACACGTCCAATAAAACCGAAAACCTGCTCGAGCATTTAGCGATGGTCATGGGCAATCCTTTACCATCGCCTTTTGATAAAGAGGTGTTCCTCATTCAATCGCAAGGTATGGAGCGTTGGTTGCTTCAAGGCCTATCGCAGAAATTCGGCGTGATGGCGAATTATCAGTTGCTCTTCCCGAATCGTTTTTTCAACGAGATTGCACAAAAAGTCTGTGCGACCAAAGGCCTTAAACCGGATACCTTCGCGCGTGAGCGTTTGGTGTGGTCTGTGGATGCGGTGTTGCGAGAAGTGGTGGAGGAGAATTTCGCGGAATTTGCAGCGATTTTATCGTATCTAAAAGGTGAGCAAGCGGATCGGAAACGCTTTCAACTGGCGCAACAATTAACGCAGTTATTCGACCAGTATCAGGTGTTTCGTCCTGACTGGATGGATGAGGCTTATCCATCGCATTGGTCGTTGAAGATTTGGCGTCGAGTGTTGGATAAAATCGGCGATCGAAAGCATATCGGTCAAGCGTGGCAAACCTTGATCACTCAACTCGAGCAGGGCGGTGAAAACGTGGCTCAAGCATTGCCCAAACGCATCAGCGTATTTGGGGTGAATTCGATGCCGGTGGTGTTTGTACAGGTGTTGCAGGCCTTGGCGAAACATACCGATGTGCATGTCTATGTGACACAACCGACTGAAGGTTATTGGGGCGATTTACGCAGTCGTTCAGAGGTGAAGCGCGACAAGATTCAACGCGTTTTTGTTGATGAAGCCGCTGAGATCGACCCGAATGATATTAATCACCCTTTGCTGTCATTGCTCGGACAACAGGGGCGCGATTTTCATTCATTGTTGGTCGAGCACGCGCAGTTTGATTGGGAATATGATTCTTTTGAAGACCAAGCGAATTCGGCTCTCGAGCAGTTGCAAAACCAGATTCGACTGAATCAAGCGCCGACCCAAATTGCCGTGGATGAGTCGATTGAATGCGTTTCGTGTCATTCTCGAATGCGCGAAATGCAGGTGTTGAAAGATTTTTTACTCAAAACACTGCAAGCCAATCCTGAGTTGCAATTGCGCGATATTGTGGTGATGGCGCCGAAAATCGCCGACTATGAGCCGTTTATTGAGACGGTGTTTCATGATAAGCATTTGCCGACCGCGATTGCGGATAAAGGCGCGCGCGAGGGCAACGAAGTCATTGAGACCTATATGGTGTTGCTGAATCTTTTAGGTGGGCGTTTCGAGTGGACGGAGGTGATGGATTTAGTCGAGCGTGAGCCGATTAAGCAGCACCTGAAACTCACTGAGCGTGATGTGGATCAGTTGCGAGCGTGGGTAGATCAAACGCACACGCGCTGGGGTCAATCCGCGGAACATAAAGCGCAATTGGGCTTGCCTGCGTTGAATCAAAATACTTGGGATGCGGGTCTTAAACAGATGATGTTGGGCTTTGCTATGCAAGATCAAACGGTGTCGATTGAAGGTTCGCAGGCGCAGTTGATGGCGAAACTGTATGGCTTGGTGCGTTCGGTGTTGTTTAAGTATTCAAAACGTACTTCATTTGAGAAAACGCCTTATGCTTGGAGTCAGCTTTTATCTGAGCTTTTGGATACATTGTTCGATGCGCAGAATTCAGATGCTCAGCCGTTGCGCAATGCTTTGACCTTGTTGGGCGAGATTGAAACGGATGTGAGCTATGACCTTAATGCGGTGATGGCGTGGCTGGACGAGGCCTTGGCAGAGCAGAAAAGCTCGCAGGGCTTTATGGCGGGGCAACTCACATTTTGTTCGATGTTGCCGATGCGAAGCATTCCGTTCAAAGTGGTGTGCGTATTAGGCCTTAATGAAGGTGAATTTCCTCGCCAAGACCGTCGACCGAGTTTTGATTTAATGGCGGATGATTTTCAGCCGGGCGATCGTTCGGCGCGCATTGATGACCGTTATCAATTTTTGGAAGTTATCCTATCGGCGCGTGAGAGACTTTATTTGAGTTATGTCGGTCAGTCGCAATACAAACCGCAAGATATTCCGCCTTCGGTCGTGTTGCAAGAGTTGTTGGATGAACTGTCTTATGAGGATAAGAAATTCCCAGTAAAACACCCGTTGCAGGCCTTTTCGGTTGAGTATTTTAAGTCGGATTCAGCGCTGCGAACCTTTGATAAACAGGCGCAAAAAACCGCGCTGGCTTTGCAAGAAAAATCAGCCCAAGAACCCGTTTGGTTTAAGTCGGATTCTGTATTGCCCGAGTGTGCGGAGCGCGAAATTGAATTGTCTGATTTCTTGTTTTTTGCCACCAATCCACAGAAATGGTTTGTGCAGAAACGATTGAATTTGAAGTTATCTCAAGCGAATGAAGAAGGCGTGGCGCATGAGTTGTTTGATGTGTCGGGTTTGGATCAGTATGCCATTGAACAAGAGGTGTTGGAATCGCTTGTGAAAGGTCAGACGCTCACGCAAGTGCATCAGCGATTGATGGATTCTGGGCAGTGGCCGAGTGGCGCCATGGGTGAACTGCACTTGACGGAAACCTTGAGCCAAGTGGATGAAATGGCGCAAGCCATTGCCGAGTTGGATTTAGGGCAAGCACAAGAGCCTTTCTGGGCAGAAGTGCGTGTCGGCGATTGGCAGTTAGACGGAGCGATTGGCTCGAATTACGAAGGTGGTTTTTTGTTGGCGCGCTACTCTCGATTGAAGCCGAAAGATTATGTTCGTGCAGCGTTGATTCAAGCCCTGACAAGTCAAACAGTGCACTTGATGGGCTTGGATGGCGAGCGAAAATTTAAGCATATTGTGTTGAGTCATTCCTTGATTCGATTGGATGCTTGGCTGGAGGCCTATGCCAAAGCGCATCAAGCGCCGAGTGCCTATTGGCCTGTGTTGGGCTGGGCTTGGTTGGATTCTTTCCATGATCCGAAAAAGAAAAATAAATCCGAAGACGATAAAACAGACGCCGCGCAAAAAGCGGTAAAAGATGCATTTGAAAAGTTGAAGGGCGAGGGGTTCAATAACAATTTTTCCGATGAATATGTGGTGCGCTTAACGCAAGGCCAGACGTTGGCGGATATCTGGACAGGGGAAGCCGAAGCCTTCACGCTCGACCTGCTCACCCCGATCCATGAATTAACGAGAGAGGCGAAATCATGAATCCGTTGTGTGAAGAATTTAAAGCGATTTCTCAGCCCTTTGTCACTGGCACAACGCGAATTGAGGCGAGTGCAGGGACGGGTAAAACCTATTCGATTTCGTATCTAGTGTTGCGCTTGGTGGTGGAGCAAGGCCTAAAGATTGAAGAAGTCTTGACGGTGACGTATACCAAAGCGGCGACAGAAGAACTCAAAGAGCGTATTCGAGCGCAGTTGTATCAGGCGCGAAAGGCCTACAGCGAACCGTCGGATGACAAAACGCTGAATGATTGGATTGAAACGCGTCAAGATTCGGTTGAAGACGATAAGGCACGCCTAAATGAGGCCTTGGCTAATATTGACCAAGCGGGTATTTTTACCATTCATGGTTTTTGTCAGCGCGTATTGACGGAGTTTCCTTTAGAAAGCCAGCAGGCGTTTAAGCTGGAATTGAGCCAAGATTTGAGCGATATTCAGTTGCAAGTGGTGCATGATTTTTGGCGCCAAACGGTGTACCCGATGCCTGAAGCGCACGCGCGGTTATTGAAGCAGGTGGTGGCATCGCCAAAGGCTTTATATGAATGGGTGAAAGCCACCAATGTCGAGCCAATTCAATTGGTGCCAGAATCGCAGGATTTGGACTCGATCTGGACGGCGTTGGATACGCATATCGTAGCGCTTGAGCAGTGGCTAGCGGAGCAGGGTGAACGCGTCTTTGTCTGGCTAGAATCACTCAAAAATGCGGATTTATTCAAAGGCGCAGGTGACATTGTTGTTGAAACTTGGCCGAATGCGTATATGGATGTGCTGAGTAAAGAGGGTTTTAATGGTTTGCTCAACGGCAATAAATTCCGCGGTGCAGCGGGCGTTGAACGCAAAGAAAAACTGTGGGCTGAATTTATCGATGAATACTCACCTCCGATCATCAGCGCGGAACAGGTGCTCAATGCGAAAGGTGCATTAGAAAGCAGTTTCAAAAAAGCCTGTCGTGATTTTTATCGAGTGGAATTATCTCAGCGACAAGCGCAACAAGGTCAAATGGGCTTTGATGATTTGGTGTCGAATCTCGCTCAAGTGTTGGACGATGAAACACAAAAACAGCACATTAAATCCGCCATGCAGGCGCGGTTTAAAGCCGCGTTGATTGATGAATTTCAAGACACGGATGTGAATCAGTGGCGCATATTCAAAGAGTTTTTCGCAACGGATACGCATTATTTGTATTTGATTGGTGACCCGAAACAAGCGATTTATAAATTCCGTGGCGCGGATATTGAAACCTATTTAGATGCTGCGCGTTCGGCACAAATCAAGCTGACATTGGCGCATAACTGGCGTTCTCGACCGAATCTCGTCAAAGCGACCAATGCCTTTTTTGAACAAGTTGAACAGCCGTTTCAAAAAGAAGGCCTTGAGTTTCATCCTGTGAAAGCAGGCTTAAAAGATGAGGAAGGCCAAGCGGTTGAGCAACAGCCGATGCGAGTTTGGCAGTGGCCTGATTCAATCGAGAAACTGAAGGCCGATCCTCAAGCCGATTGGGTGCGTGCGAATGTGTGTCAGGATATTCTGGCGCAGTTAAATTCAGGCGAGCGCACGCCGGGTGATTTTGCAGTGTTGGTGCGTTCGCATAAAACAGCGGAACAGTATTTACAGGCCTTGGCAGAACTGAATATTCCCGCGGTGGTGAAGTCGAAAAAGACGGTGTTTCAAACGGCGGAAGCCGAATCCTTACGTCGAGTGATGCAAGCGGTGTTACAACCGAATCGTTTGGCTTTGGCGCAAGAGGCCTTTAGTGAGCCGATGTTTGGTTTAGATGCCGTCGATTATTTTGCATCTGTTCAGAATGGAAATGAGCGATTAGAGGCGTGGATGTTGGACTTAAAAACGGCGCATGATAATTGGCACAAAAAAGGTTTTATGCCTGCGTTAATGCCTTTGTTGGAATCGCAAGGCGCGTTTGAACAGTTGAAGCAATATCCGAATGCGGAACGTCGATTGACTAATGTATTGCACGCTTTGGAAGTTTTGCAATCGCGTGTATTGGAGGATGGACTTACACCGATTCAAACCTTATCCGCATTAGAAAAAGCCATGCAAGGTGGTGCCAATGAGGATGCGGAGTTGCGTTTAGAAAGTGATGCTAAAGCGGTGCAAATTGTGACGATTCACTCCTCCAAAGGCCTGCAATATCCAGTGGTCTATTGCCCTGATTTATACAAAGCAGCGACCTTATCAACCAATGAGCAAGCGCGTAAAGTGAAGGTGGACGGTGTTTGGCAAATCAGCGCCGATAAAGCGGGTAAAGAGCAGCTGAAAAAAGCCGCAGAAGCGGATATGTACCAAGAAGATTTACGCTTGGCCTATGTTGCGCTGACCCGAGCGGAGTCGAGCTGTATCGTGGTGATGTCGCCTGCTTTCGAATCGGGACAATCGAGCTTGAAATCTCTTTTGCCTGAAGGCGTGCCCGAGCATGAAAACATTGCGGTTGAAACGCTGTTGCCACCGTCTGAAATCAAATTGAGTCGTTATGAAATGACCGACATTGATTTGAGTGTTGAGCCATTAATGAATTTTGATCGCCGTTTGGATACTCGCTATCGCTTGACCAGTTATACCGCCATCAGCAAGGGTACTTTACAAGAAGAAGAGGCCAGTAAAGCGGATGATGAACAGGTTGAGACGGTTCAAACACCTGATGTCATTCAAACGGAGAAAAACCCCTTGCCGAAAGGCGCGCATTTCGGGAATTTGTTGCACGATATTCTCGAATACCGTGATTTTGCCGAATTGGCTGAGGATGTCGATGAAAAGCTGGTCTTGTCTTTATGTCGTAAACACGGTGTGAATGAGATGATTCAGTCGGACAAAGACGAAGCACTTAAATCGGATTTGAAAGAACGTTTTGAGGCCTTAATTCAACACGCGGTGACCGCCAAAATTGATGAATCTTTTGCATTGAGCGATTTAAAACCGCATCAAGTGTTAAAAGAAATGCCGTTTTATATGGCGTTGAATGAATCCAACACAACGGCGTTGAATCACGCGATGAAAACCTTGGGCGAAACGATTCCTTATCAGCCATTGAAATACCAAGATTTGGTCGGGCACATGAATGGTTTTGTCGATTTGATTGCTGAGTTTGAGGGGCGTTTTTATGTGATGGATTACAAGTCGAATGATTTGCAGGGCAATTATTCGCAAGCGCATATGCACCAGAAAATGAAGCAAGCGAATTATGGCCTACAAGGCGTCATTTACGCTTTGGCTTTGCACCGATATTTGCGTGATCGCGTGGCGGATTATGATTTCGATACGCACTTCGGCGGCGTGCGATATTTGTTTGTGCGCGGTATGTCGGCGGAGGATTTTGAGAAGGGTGTTTATCGCTTTAATCCATCCAAGGCCTTGATTAATGAACTCGATGAATTGTTTTCAGGAGATGCGAAATGAGTGAGTTGAATATGTCTTTAGGGCAGCGATTGGCCTCTTGTTTTGCTGGAAATGATACCGAGTTTGGTAAGGTGATTGAATCATTAATGGTTGCACTGGAGCGCGGTGACAGTTGTTTGCTGTTGTCTTCTGCGCAGCTAAAAGCGGTTCAATCGCAGTCGTGCGTGGCTAACGATGGCACTCAGCCGTTTGTGTTGGAGGGCGAGCGTTTTTATCTGCAACGGTATTGGTTGCATGAGGT
>JAAZVR010000047.1 GCA_018623305.1 Thiotrichales bacterium
TATTTTGGCCTCGACTCACAGGCTCATTGAGCGTGATGTGATCGCCATCAGCGCTCACATGTTCTTGCATAATGACTGTATCTACACCCTTGGGAATTTGTGCTCCGGTAAAGATACGCACTGCAGTACCCGACTGCAACGTTTCTCCAACCTCACCCGCAGCAATGCGTTGAGATACAGTCAGTTTTGTACCTTCACCCGCGAAATCCTGATAGGCAATGCCGTAACCATCCATCATGCTGTTATCGGCAGGTGGCACTTGCATTGTTGAAACAACGTCTTGCGCAAGTACACGATGATACGCCTTAAATAAGCTCACTTGTTCAATTTGCTGAGTAGTTTGCGCTTGTTCGATTAAAAAATCTAAGGCCTCTTGATAACTTTTCACGTCCATTTCTCCAAGGCTGTTTGATCTGTTTCTCGTGCATCCACCCAACGCGCGCCTTCAGGCGTTTCTTCTTTCTTCCAGAAAGGCGCTTCCGTTTTCAAATAATCCATAATGAATTCACAGGCGGCAAAGGCATTGCCACGATGACGACTGGCCACCGCGACCATCACAATTTGCTCTTCAGGTAAGAGTTCACCGACGCGATGAATAATACTGACACCATCCAGAGCCCAGCGTTCATTGGCCCGTTGTTCAATGGCTTGCAATGATTTTTCCGTCATCCCTGGATAATGTTCAAGCGCCATACCTTTGACGGAACTGCCATCGTTAATATCTCGCACAGTGCCTAGAAATGTCGCTACGGCGCCGATATTTGGCTTACCTTGGCGTAACGCTAAAACCTCTTTCGCGAAGTCAAAATCTTCCCTCTGCACTCGAATCATATTAGCCGCCTGTCACAGGAGGGAAGAATGCGACTTCATCGCCTGCTTTTAACGATGTTTCGCGTGAGGCAATCGATTGATTCACAGCGATTTGTAATTGCGCGTTGTCATTGAGTTCTGCTGCCCAGTCATCGCCACGCTCGCTGAGCTTAACGATTAATGCTTGAACCGTTTCAAATTGACCGTCCATTTGTTCTTGGTCGGTACCTAATTTTTCTCTTAAACTCGCAAAATATAGTACATCAATCACTGTTAACCTCCCAATGAAACCATTTCACGGAATTGAATATTATGAACATTTTCGTTGAAGAAATGACGTTCGGGCTTTTTTTCAATGGCTTTCAAAATCATTGCTTTCAATTCATCATCTGAAATGCCTGCGCGAATCGGGTCACGTAAATTGACACTGTCTTCTTGCCCTAAACACAGCGCCAAAACACCTCGAGCCGTTAAACGAACACGGTTACAACTTTCGCAGAAGTGTTGCGAGACGGCTGAAATAATGCCGATTTTCGCATCCGTGCCTTCAATTTGGTAATGGCGAGCAGGGCCTGCAGCTGCTTTCGATTCAGACTCAATCAAACGCGCGCCTACATGGTTTGAAACACGTTGCAGAATATCTTCCGCTTTATAATGTTGATCCATAATGGCGATGCCTGATGCGCCAATGGGCATGGTTTCAATGAAGCGTAACTCGATGCCTTTTTCGATAGCCCAATCCGTCATCGACTCGATTTCATCGTCATTATTGCCTTTCATAACAACCATGTTGACTTTGACAGGCGTCATGCCGACTTCGATGGCTTTATCGATACCTGCCAACACTTTGGCTAAATCACCTCCACGGGTGATGCGTTCAAATTTTTTGGGTTGCAAAGAATCCATTGATACATTTACTCGGCGAACACCTGTATCAAAAAGTTCTTGTGCATGTTTATCTAGATGGTGTGCGTTGGTTGAAAGAGATAGGTCTTTAAGGCCTTCAAATTCATTTAGCATACCGGTTAAGTTAGTTAATTGTTTACGAACTAATGGTTCGCCCCCTGTTAAACGGACTTTACTGACGCCTAATTCAACAAAAGCACCCACAATTCGAGCAATTTCTTCGTAGCTCAAATACTCCTTATGC
Source organism: Thiotrichales bacterium (assembly GCA_018623305.1). Lineage (GTDB taxonomy): Bacteria > Pseudomonadota > Gammaproteobacteria > JAAZVR01 > JAAZVR01 > JAAZVR01. The sequence continues at coordinate 1,961 of JAAZVR010000047.1, forward strand.
GTACCATCAGGATGATAACCTTGCTCTGGCATACAGTAATCACAACGATAATTACAGCGATCTGTCACTGAAACACGAATGTAATCAATTGTTCTATTAAAAGGGTCAATTATTGCCATCGTTATAGCCTATGGTATCTAACGCTTAAGAAAATAAAGGCACACTCCGCAGAGCGTGCCATTTCAACAAAACCGCGGTCTATTATGGACGTTGGTTTGTGTTGTACTGAGGCAAACCAGTAACTGGGTTGATCAAAGCTTCTTTAAACTTGATCTCGCCTTTACCGTTACCTACAACTGCATCTGGACATTTGTCGCCATTCAAGCCACAACGTACGTTGTGAACTTCAGGACGTGGATCACAGAAGTAGTTTACGTTGTTCTTCGCTTTAACTTCTTCGTTAAGCTTAACCAACAACTTAGAATCGAAGAATGTATCTTCGTCGATTTCCTGACCGTCGATAGTCGTGTAACCACCTGTGTAAGCTACCCAACCCGTGATTGCCAAGTAACCAGCGTCACCGATATCAGGGTGGTTAGGCTGGAAGAAAGGCATCGCACGACGTGCGTAGTCGAACCAAGAGATCGCATACGGCCAGTAGTTAGAGATTGTCTTAACTGGCATTGGACCACCATTGTCCGTCATGTCAGTAGGACCACCCGCTAGAGGTAGGTAGTGACCGTTACCCTCAGCGAATTCACCGTGACATGCTGCACAGTACATTTGGAACAACTCTTCACCACGAGCGATTGTGTCACCCACACCTTCAGGAGGAAGGTTAGTGCCATCGCCTAGCGCAGATAGTCTCCAGTCACCTGTAATAGCCGACTCAGAGATTGGCTGACCGTAACCGTACGTTGAGTGCGCAGAATTCATGTGCTTCTCAGCAGAATCCCAAACTTCAGTGAAACCTGAAGGCGTACGACACTGGTCAGAACCTGTTTCGCCCGCTACTTCAGAAGAGTAAGGGTGATCAGGGTTGTTTCTCTTTTCTTCACGAGTACCAAATTTATCACCATGGATCGCAGGATCCAAGTAAGCAATACGTGATACATCGCTCGCTTCTGCTGCTGATGCTTTAGGCGCAGTTTCGTTACAACCCGTCAAAGTTGCACCGGCTGCCAAAGCAACCAAACCAGCAATCATTGTTTTCTTAGAATTGAACATTATCAATAACTCCTGCACGGTCTGAATTCCAAGCGTGTACACGCCATGTAACCATTGCGTTACGGTGGTAAACAGGGTTTGTACCACGTTTTTCACGTAACTGAGGTGCTTGCGGCTGAGTGTAACCAGTTTCGTCAGTTGCACGAGACTGCAAGAACAACTCAGAACCATCCCAATCAAATTCGTACTCGAAACGAGTCCAAGCTTTATCCAATACGTGAGATGTCAATGTTGCTTCATGGTAAGTACGACCACCGTCCATTGTGATATCTACATTTTTGATCTTACCACGACCAGAGTATGCAATACCTTTAACAACGTAACGACCAGGACCATCCATTTTGAAGTCTGGAGATGGGTAAGTGATTACAGAGTTACATTCGTTAACCCAAGAGAAACGAACAGCTGAACCATCACCGTACAACTCAGAGTACTTAGATGTTTCTTCACGGTGTTGTAGAGGCTCGTTAGTTACATACAAACGACGTAGGTGTTTAACCCACATGTTACCTTCACAGCCCGGTGGAACTAGACGAATAGGGTAACCTTGTTCGTTACGCAATGCTTCACCATTCTGAGCCCAAGCAACAATTGTGTCATCCATTGCGATTTCCATAGGAATCGAACGAGACATTGCTGAAGCATCAGAACCTTCAGGGATAACCCATGAAGCTTTAGGATCAACACCCGCTTCTTTCAATAGAGTCGACAATTTAACACCTGTCCACTCTGAACAAGACATCATACCGTGAGTCCACTGAACTGAATCAACCTGTACACCTTTCCATTCCATCGCGCCGTTCGCAGGACACTCGATGAAGTGAATGCGAGAAACTGCTGGGAACTTCTTAAGATCTTCCATTGTGAATACCAATGGACGCTCAACCAAACCATGGATAACTAGTTTGTGCTCTTTCGGATCGATTTCTGGCATACCACCGTGGTAACGCTCGAAATGCAAACCATTTGGCGTGATGATACCGTGCAACTGGTGCAACGGAGACATCGTAATTGACGCGTATGTATCTGGAGTCAACCAGTCTAGCGTACGACGTTGTACGTGATCTTCGTATTTTGAAGGCATACCGTAAGGGTATGTACGCACACCGTAACCCAATTTATTACGCTCAACAGGGCGTGCCAATGGGTCAGTAATTTCTTTTTGGCCTTCATAGCCAGCAACTGCTGCTTTTGGATCGTATCCTGCAGACGCTGCTTGAGAGAACATTACGCCCCCTGCAACTGCAACACCACCTTTCAAAAATGCACGACGTGTTTGTGTAGCACTTTCAGGTGTTTGCTGAGCAACTTTATGCTCGATGTTTTGATCTGTCATAGTAAGCTCCTAGTCCTGCTTAGAGTAGAACTCAGCAATATGGTGAATATCGTCATCTGTCAAAGTTTTTGCAAACGTGTTCATGTGATCGTTCTTACGAGTACCATCACGGTATGCTTTCAACGCTTTTTCAAGGTATGCAGCATTTTGACCGTTCAACTTTGGATATTCAGGAATTACGCTCTCGCCTGTTGCCTTATGACAACCTAGGCAAATTTGAGGAGCGCCATCGCCTGCAGCCATTGCCGTACCTGACAACATAGATGCTGCAGCGAAAGATAATACTAATTTTTTCATCTTTTTCTCCCGCCCGAAATTAATACAAAGACTCGTAGTACTCTGCAAGTTCAGCAATTTGCTCGTCCGTCAAATTCTTGGCGAAGTTGCTCATTACCGGATCCATACGCTCACCAGAGCGATATGCTTTCAATGCAGTTTCTAAATAAACCGCATGTTGGCCTGCAAGGTTAGGGTAAGTAGGGTTCGTAGCGATACCCTCCGCACCATGACAACCTGCACACATCATTGCTGATGCTGGCGCTGCTTGTGCCGTACCTGCGAACATCGCAGCGGCTGCAGCCATAGTCACAATCATTTTTTTCATGGGTTGTTCCTTTTGACTCTTTCGAGATTATTACGAATAAACTTCTCCCAACTCGGGATTTTAACAAAATCACTCTTTTTAGACACCCTTGGATATATAAAACTTTTTAATACATATTAGGATTCACTTATGACCGAGTAATTTAGTTCGTTATTTTTTGCTCTAAAACTCTATAATACCGACCATAAAAAACAAGGGATTAGAAGCTTTATGTCAGATTACACTCCTGAACTACTTTTACCAGCAGGTTCTCTAAAACACATGCGTTATGCTTTTGCTTATGGCGCTGATGCCGTTTATGCAGGCCTACCACGATACAGCTTGCGCGTTCGCAACAATGAATTCAATCTTGAAAACTTAAAAATCGGGATTGACGAAGCTCACGCACAAGGCAAGCAATTCTTTGTGACGGTAAATATCATGCCGCATAACTCTAAATTGAAAACTTTCTTAAAAGATATGCAGGAAGTTATCGATCTAGGGCCAGACGCTTTAATCATGGCCGATCCTGGTCTGATTCACTTAGTTCACAAAAACTGGCCAGAAATGGAAATCCATTTATCTGTGCAAGCAAACACTGTGAACTATGCTTCAGCACAGTTCTGGCAAGAAGCCGCAGGCGTCAGTCGTGTGATTCTTTCTCGTGAATTGTCACTTGAAGAAGTCGGCGATATTAAAAAACATTGTCCTGATCTTGAGCTAGAAGTGTTTGTTCACGGGTCTTTGTGTATTGCCTATTCTGGTCGTTGTTTATTATCAGGTTACTTCAACCACCGCGACCCGAACCAAGGAACTTGCACAAACTCTTGCCGTTGGAGCTATGACGTTCACAAAGCTAAAGAAGACGAACAAAGCGGTATCGTGCCTGAAAAGCAAATCGTGGAACTTCAGGGTCCAACAGGCGAAATCCGTTCTGAAAAATCTGAAGACGTGTATCTGATTGAAGAAGCCAATCGCCCAGGCGAACTGATGCCGATTGAAGAAGATGAGCACGGCACTTACATCATGAACTCAAAAGATTTGCGCGCAGTCGAACACGTTCGCGATTTGATTGAAATGAAGATTGATTGCTTAAAAGTAGAAGGTCGTACCAAATCACATTACTACGTAGCTCGTACAGCTCAGTCTTACCGCAAAGCGATTGATGACGCAATGAGCGGTAAAGAGTTTGACCCAAGCCTAATTGGTACATTAGATAACTTAGCGAACCGTGGTTACACCGACGGCTTCTTCAAGCGCCACCATTCTCAAGAATACCAAAATTACATGGATTCACATTCGCGTAATCGCCAGCAACAATTCTGCGCAGAAGCGTTGGCCTTTGAAAACGGCGTAGGCACATTTTTGTCTAAGAATAAAATCCGCTTGGGCGATTCGATTGAAGTCGTTACACCTGAAGGTAATTACGATATTACCGTTGAATCATTAATTTCTGAAAAAGGTGAGGCCTTAGAAGAAATTAAAGGAGGTGGCGTAACCTTCCAAATGCCAATTGAAAACATCCATCCTACTTTAGGTTTATTGGCTCGAAACTTAGCAGAAGACGAAGAAATCTTAAGCTAAGCCTTTACGCTTCCCATTTTTCAAGCACCTTCAAATATAATGAATCGAAATTATTTTGGAGGTGTCTCATGAGCTTCAACGAAGCCAATCAATATTTCCCATCAACTCGTATGCGCCGTATGCGTAAAGATACGTTTTCTCGCCGAATGATGCGCGAAAATCTTTTAACGCCTTATGACCTAATTCAGCCTTTCTTCGTAATTGAAGGTGAGAATCAGCGCGAAGCTGTGCCTTCAATGCCAGGTGTTGAGCGCGTCAGTATTGATCAACTACTTAAAGAAGTTGCAGAACTGGTTGAGCTACAAGTCCCAGCCGTTGCCCTGTTTCCTGTTGTCGGCGAAGACAAGAAAACGCTGGATGCCGCTGAAGCATACAATCCAAAAGGATTAGCACAACGAGCAGTACGTGCAATTAAAGCAGCACACCCTGAAATGGGCATCATCACTGATGTCGCACTAGACCCATTTACAACGCATGGCCAAGATGGCATTATCGATGACAATGGCTACGTTGTGAATGACGCGACTGTAGATGTGTTGATTCAGCAAGCGCTGTCACACGCCGAAGCAGGCGCAGATATTGTCGCACCTTCTGACATGATGGATGGCCGCATTGGCGACATCCGTGACGCATTGGAAGAGGCTGACTATATTCATACAAAGATTTTGGCCTACAGCGCTAAGTATGCGTCAAGTTTCTACGGCCCATTCCGCGACGCGGTTGGCTCAGCAGGCAACTTGGGTTCTGGCAATAAATACACTTACCAAATGGATCCAGCAAACACGGACGAATCATTACGCGAATGCGCTTTAGATTTAGCCGAAGGTGCAGACATGTTAATGGTTAAACCAG
>JAAZVR010000048.1 GCA_018623305.1 Thiotrichales bacterium
CCAAACCGAAGCTTGAGGAAGAAAAGTCATCCGTTGAAATTGGTGAGAAAGCGGAATCTGTTTCAAAATCACAAATGAAAAAAGCGATTAAGGCCTCAAACAAGCAGGCTCAATTGCCCGCTTTGTCGTTATTGGATGAAATCAAAGTTCAAACCAAAGGGTACGATAAGTCTCAGCTGGAATCCATGTCTCGTTCTTTAGAGCAGAATTTAAATGATTTCGGTATCAACGCTGGCGTCGTGGAAGTTCAACCAGGGCCAGTGGTCACGCGTTTTGAGTTGCAACCTGCGCCAGGTGTTAAGGTCAGTCAGATTGCCAATTTAGCCAAAGACTTGGCACGAGCGATGTCCGTTCACAGCGTACGAATTGTGGAAGTGATTCCGGGTAAACCCTATATCGGTGTTGAAATTCCAAATGAAGAACGGGAAATGGTGGGTTTCCAAGAAATTTTGGCTTCCGATGAATATCAGAACTCTGACGCGCCTTTGAGTATGGCCCTGGGCAAAGACATCAGTGGTAAGCCCGTTGTGGTGGATTTGGCGAAAACGCCGCATTTATTAGTGGCAGGTACAACAGGTTCAGGGAAATCGGTCGGTGTGAATGCAATGATTTTGTCGATGTTGTACAAATCAACGCCAGAACAAGTTCGATTGATTATGGTCGATCCGAAAATGTTGGAATTGTCGATTTACGAAGACATTCCGCATTTGTTATCGCCTGTGGTCACCGATATGAATGATGCCTCGAATGCGTTGCGCTGGTGTGTGGCGGAGATGGAGCGCCGTTATCAGCTGTTGGCTAAACTTGGCGTGCGTAATATTAAAGGCTATAACGATAAAATCATCGCAGCGAGAAAAGCGGGTGAGCCGATTAAAGACCCGTTGTTTAAACCGAATCCAAACTATGGCCATGAGCTGGGCGAAACCGCGCCTGAGCTTGAAACGATGGAATATATTGTCGTGGTCATTGATGAGTTTGCCGATATGATGATGACCGTGGGTAAAAAGGTCGAGGAACTCATTGCTCGATTGGCTCAAAAAGCGCGTGCGGCTGGAATTCATCTGATTTTGGCGACTCAACGACCGTCGGTGAATGTAATTACCGGTTTGATTAAAGCGAATATTCCTACGCGTATGTCATTTCAAGTTTCAACGAAAGTGGATTCGAGAACGATTTTGGACCAAATGGGGGCAGAGCAGTTACTAGGGCAGGGTGATATGCTGTATTTAGCGCCCGGTTCAGGTGCGCCAACGCGTGTGCATGGTGCCTTTGTTTCTGATGCGGAAGTGCATCGTGTGGTGGAGTTTTTAAAGTCCACTTCTAAACCGAATTACATTGAAACAGTGACTCACGAACAAACCGCTTCTGAGGCCTTATTGCCAGGCGAAGCACCTGCGGGTTCGAACGATGTGGATCCATTATTTGACCAAGCGATTGATTTCGTTGCGCGTTCGCGTAAGGCCTCGATTTCCAGTGTTCAGCGTCATTTGCGTGTGGGCTATAACAGAGCTGCTCGAATGGTTGAAGAAATGGAAGCGCAAGGGATTATCAGCCCCGTGAATGATAAAGGTCAGCGCGAGGTGTTGGCACCGAAACCACAGGATTAGAAAATGAAAATTTTAGCTTTTGTATTAATGTGTTTTGCCAGTGTGGCTTCGGCCAATGATCGTTTACAAGCGATTTTGAATGGCTTTGAGTCGATGAGCGCGACATTTCAGCAAGCGACAAAAAATGATGATGGTTTTTATGAAAACATCATCAACGGGACTGTGAAGATTCAACGCCCGAATCATCTACGAATGGATTATCAATTTCCTACCGAACAAACCTTGATTGCGGATGGGATTCGCCTATGGGTACGTGATCACGATCTAGAGCAAACCAGCGTTTACAACCAAGAAGAGGCCTTAAAAGGCAGTCCGATTTCATTGTTGTTGGAGCCTTCAAAATTGACAGAAAATTTCACAGTCAGCCAGATTGCAGACAATGAATTTCAATTAACGCCGAAAACAGCGGATACGCTGTATGAATCCATTATGTTGACTTTGGATGCAGAAAAAGTGGTTCAAGCGGTTGTGAGAGACAGTGTGATGGGGCAGACAATCGAAGTCAGTTTTGACTACGAAAGCTACAATCAGCCTTTGTCTGATTCGGCGTTTTCGGTGGTCTTTTAATGCAACCTTTAGCGGATCGATTGCGTCCTCAAAAGCCTGATGAGTATATTGGTCAAAGGCACTTATTGGCCGAAGGTGAACCATTGCATGCAGCTTTGCATGAAGGCAAGATTCATTCGTTAATTCTGTGGGGGCCTCCAGGCACAGGCAAGACCACTTTGGCTCGATTGCTGGCGCAATCAGCGGATGCTGAAATGATTCAGCTTTCGGCGGTTTTAGATGGTGTCAAAGAAATTCGTGCAGCGGTCGTTCAAGCCGAACAAAACAAAGCACAATTTCAGCAAGATACGATTTTGTTTGTGGATGAAGTGCATCGTTTTAATAAAGCACAACAAGATGCGTTTTTGCCGCATATTGAGCAAGGCACTTTTACCTTTATTGGGGCGACGACAGAAAACCCTTCATTTGAGTTGAATAACGCCTTACTCTCCCGAGCGCGCGTTTATGTGCTGAAAAACTTAAGCGATGCAGATTTAGCTGAATTGTTGATCCGAGCGTGTGTCGAAGTAGGATTGACTTTAACCGAAGAACAGCAAAGTCAGCTAGTCGCCGCTGCGGATGGTGACGGTCGTCGATTGCTGAATTTGATCGAGCTGGGCGCGACTCTAGCGAATCAAGGTCAGCTTGATGCGCAAGGTATGAAGTCATTATTGAGCGGACGAATGCGCCGTTTCGATAAAGGTGGCGATGTTTGGTACGACCAGATTTCAGCCTTGCACAAATCCGTTCGTGGTTCATCCCCCGATGGGGCTTTGTATTGGTATGCGCGTATGCTCGATGGAGGTTGCGATCCTTTGTATATTGCTCGCCGATTAGTAGCGATTGCCAGCGAAGACATAGGCAATGCTGACCCACGCGCGCTGCAAATTGCGATGAACGCTTGGGAGGCCTTTGATCGACTCGGTGCAAAAGAAGGTGAACGAGCCATTGCTCATGCTTGTGTCTATTGTGCCTGTGCACCGAAATCAAATGCGGTAGAAATGGCCTTCAAAGCGGCGAAGGCCTTGGTAAAATCCACGCCCAGTTATGAAGTGCCAGTGCATTTACGCAATGCACCCACAAAATTGGCCGAATCAATGGGGCACGGTGCCGAATATCGATATGCGCATAATGAAGAAGGCGCTTATGCGGCAGGGGAATGTTATTTACCACCTGAAATTGCTCAAACTGAGTTTTATCAGCCTGTTGAGCGAGGCCTTGAAATACAGATTAAAGAAAAATTGGCTCGTTTGAAGGCCTTAGATGAACACAGTTTAAACAAACGGTATCACAGATGAATCATTTACTATTGGTTGCTGCAGGCGGCGCGATTGGCGCAATGATGCGTTATATGACCGCCAATATTGTTTATAACCTCTTGCAAAGAGACGATTTACCCTACGCAACACTTTTGATTAATGTCTCAGGCTCCTTTGTGATGGGGCTTTTATATGTATTGATTATCGAAAAAATGGTGATGTCTCCTGAATGGCGCTTCTTTTTGATGGTCGGAGTGTTGGGGTCATTTACGACTTTAGCGACATTATCGGTAGAAACGTTCGAATTGATTGAATTAGGGGAATGGCTGAAGGCCTTTCTGAATATGTTTTTAAATGTGGCGGGTTCGCTAGGTGCTGTGATTTTGGGCATTTGGCTGGCGCGTCAATGGTGATTTGAGGAAACACAATGTTAGATCCTAAATTATTGCGCGGTGATTTAGATACCGTCGTTGAAGGCTTGAATAAACGAGGTTTTGAATTTGACCGTGAGGCGTTTGAAGCCTTAGAACAAAAGCGTCGCGATGTTCAAACACAAACAGAGCAATTGCAAAATGAACGTAATACACGTTCGAAAGGCATCGGTAAAGCCAAAGCGCAAGGTGAAGATATTGCACCGCTTTTAGCGGAAGTTGCAGATTTGGGCGAAAAATTGGACGCGGCCAAAGCAGAATTGAATGTTATCCAAGCGGATATGGATGCGATTGTGATGAGCTTGCCGAATCTGCCTTCAGCGAACACACCGATGGGTGAGTCTGAAGACGATAATGTTGAAGTTAAAAAGTGGGGCGAGCCAAAGTCATATGACTTTGATGTCAAAGACCACGTTGAATTAGCGGAACAGCACGGCTGGATGAATGTTGATGAATCGAGCAAAATTACGGGTGCACGTTTTTCTGTGTTGCACGGACAAATGGCTCGATTGCAACGAGCATTGACGCAGTTTATGTTGGATACACATACGCAAAACCACGGTTATGAAGAAGTGTATGTGCCGTTTATCGTCAACCAAGATAGCTTAAAAGGCACTGGCCAGTTGCCGAAGTTTGAAGAAGATCTATTTAAGATCGGGCATGATGATGATTCTGATCGCAGTTTCTATCTGATTCCAACGGCCGAAGTGCCAGTGACAAACATTGTTGCCGATACAATTATTGAAGCAGATAACTTGCCTGTCAAAATGACAGCGCACACGCCATGTTTCCGCTCAGAAGCAGGCAGTGCAGGGCGCGACACGCGTGGTTTGATTCGTCAACACCAGTTTGAGAAAGTGGAAATGGTTCAGGTGGTGAATCCAAGCGAATCCGAAGCTGCTTTGCAAGAATTGTTGGGGCATGCCGAAGCGATTATGCAGGCCTTGGGTTTGCCGTATCGTGTTGTGAATCTATGTACGGGCGATATTGGTTTCTCAGCGCAGCAGACGTTTGATATTGAAGTGTGGTTGCCAAGCCAAAATACGTATCGTGAGATTTCATCGTGTTCGAATTTCGGTGATTTCCAAGCGCGTCGTATGAAAGCGCGTTACCGTAATCCTGAAACAGGTAAGCCAGAGTTGGTTCATACGATTAATGGTTCAGGGTTGGCTGTTGGTCGTACGATGCTTGCGGTGATGGAAAATTACCAAAATGCAGACGGATCAATTACGATTCCGGAGGCCTTAAAACCGTATATGGGAAATATTGAAAAAATTGGTTAAAAAAGGCTTGCAATAGCAAGTCTCCTCTCTATAATACGCACCTGTACCGAGGAGTGGCAGAGTGGTCGAATGCGGCGGTCTTGAAAACCGTTGACTGTAACAGGTCCGGGGGTTCGAATCCCTCCTCCTCGGCCAGAAAAATAAAAAAGCCCGTTGAGAAATCAACGGGCTTTTTTTGTTTAAAAAATGGTTGTGTTTAGTTTATTGGTTGTGTAATATTTACACACATAGCAAATATGTAACCCTTTCATTTGCCGGCACTCGATTAAAACTTCGGTTTTTCTTTAGAGGAGAGTGTGCCGGCTTTTTTATGTCTAACTTCCTAGCGTTCGATCAAGCGTGCCTACATCTAGAATTGGTGCGGCATCTAAATTTTCTGCATCCATCATAGTTGCGAGTCGCTGCAAGGACGACAAGATCATCGTTTGCTCCCAATCTTCCAATTCACTAAACTGGTGAATGAAATTCTCTTGCAGTGCTGTCGGGGTGTCTTTAATCGCAGCTTTGCCTTGTTCGGTTAAGCGCGTAATGACTTTACGACGATCTTCCGTTGAGCGCTCACGCACAATAAATTCTTTTTTGACTAAACGATCAAGAATGGTTGTGACGGTTGCCTGACTCAAATTAATGGCTTTGGCCAACTCAGAGACTGTTGCTTCGCCTCGTTCTGCAAGGTTTTGTAGGATCAAAAGTTGGGGGGTTGTGAGTCCTGTTGTTTTTGATAAATGCTTTGAATATAGGTCAGTTGCGCGAATTAATCGACGCAATGCAATTAGAACCTCGTTGTGCTGATCCATTCTGGTTTCCTTAGTTAATACCTGTTGATTATAAGACCAAGTGATTTTAAGAACGGCTATAAAACTTTTATTTTGAATCGTGTATCCTGTTCTTCATTCAAATGGAGAGTGTCGATATGAGATGGATGTGGGTTTTACTGGCGGTATTCAGCGTCAGTGTTCAAGCAAAACAAGCTGCGGTGGCGATGCCAGACCGATACAGTGCTGAGGTGGCGCGTTCGGTGTTAGAGCAGGGCGGTCATGCGGTCGATGCAGCGGTTGCTAGCGGGGTTGTGTTGGCTGTGACTTACCCGGAAGCGGGTAATATTGGCGGCGGCGGATTTATGACGTTGTTCAGCGAAGGTCGACCGTATTTTTTGGATTATCGCGAGACGGTACCCGCCTTGGCGCATCGAGATGTGTATTTGGATGAATCAGGCGAGGTGATTCTACATCAATCGCTCGTCGGCTATCGAGCGTCGGGTGTGCCAGGTACGGTGATGGGGTTATGGCAGGCGCATCAGCGGTTTGGGCGATTGTCTTGGTCTGAATTGTTGCAACCTGCGATTCGTTTGGCAGAGCAAGGCTTTATTGTGCCAGAACAGATGCACAACACGTCTAAATGGTTTCAAAACTGGATTGAAGGCAAATCGCCCCAGGCCTTGAACTTTTCTCAATATTTTTCAGTGCAAAAGGGGCAGTTGTTTAAGCAAAAACAATTGGCTAAGGCCTTAAAGCTGATCGCAGAAGAAGGTCCGAAGGTCTTTTACGAAGGTGAGATTGCTAAGGCCTTGGTTCAACAGATGAAAGCCAATAATGGTTTAATTTCAATGCAAGATTTGGCCAATTACAAAGCTGTTTGGCGTAAGCCTATTCAATTTGATTGGCAAGGCCTACAGGTGGTGAGCGCGCCTCCGCCAAGTTCAGGCGGTATTGCTTTAGCTCAATTACTGGGCTTGTATGAAAGCCATAAATCGCGTCTCAACCCACAAACATTGTCAGAACGTATTCATATGAATGCCGAATTCAGCAAGCGTGTCTATGCGGATCGTGCGGAATATTTAGGTGATACGGATTTTGTTGATGTGCCTGTGAAGGCCTTAATCGATAAACGCCACATTCAAAAACGCGGTGAAGCGATTGTGATGGATGAAATCACGGACACGAGTGATATTAAACCGAGCTGGGCGGAATCGCCTGAAACCACACACTATTCGATTGTCGATGGCGAGGGCAATGCGGTTTCGAATACTTACACGCTGAATATGCCTTTTGGCAGTGGCGTGGTGATTGATGCGTTTGGTTTTTTAATGAATGATGAGATGGATGATTTTTCTAAAAAGCCAGGTGTGGCGAATGCCTTCGGGGTCGTCGGTGGTACCGCGAATGCGATTGAACCCGGTAAGCGAATGTTGTCTTCGATGTCTCCGACGATTGTGTTGAAGGATGGCAAAGTTGATATGGTGGTCGGTACACCGGGCGGTTCGTCGATTATTACCAGTGTGTATCAGGTGATTTTGAATCATTATGACTATGGGTTAAGTGCCCAAGAAAATGTGAATGCGCCTCGTTATCACCACCAATTATGGCCGAAAGACCGTGTGGATTATCACCCGA